>JBARAE010000654.1:0-4411 GCA_049791715.1 Micromonospora sp. | reverse complement strand
TCACGCCGACGCCCGGCGCCGCCGTCACCGTCGCCCTCACCGGCTGAGCCCGCCCCACCGACAAAACGCGGGGAGCCCAGGCGGCACGGCGGACCGCGTGCGGTGTGTCGCGACAGGACGGCAGGCTCCACGACGAGCGATATGCCTGTGCGTCATAAATATGCCTCACAGGCATATCGCTCGGACCGGCATCTTCCCCTCGGCCCGACCGTCCCGCCGCGGCTCGTCTGGGCGCGCCGCGACGATCGGGTACCCGCGGTCACGGTTGCACGCGTTGCCGGCGGGCCGCGCGTGCCGGCCGCGGCCCCCTGACCTCGGCCCGCTACGGCGTGTCCGGCAGGCCGGCCGGTGCCACGGGGGCCGTTCCGGGGGCGGCCGGCGCGCCGCCGCCGGCCAGATACGTCAACGCTGCTGGTGCCGGGGCAGCGCCACCTGCGGCTGCCCGCTCCCCACCGAACCGTCACCGGCCTGTCGGGCGATCCGCTCCATCGTCCGCGCCAACTGCTCGCTGCCGTCGTCGAGGTGCCGTGCCGCCGCCCGCATGTGCGAGATCATCATCTCGCCGAAGATCAGCAACGCCTCCCGGGTCGCCGCCGAATCGTCCGCGTTCCCGCCGGCGCGGTACTCCGCCACCGCCCGCTCGGCCTCCTGCTTCGCCTCCTCCGCCGCCGCCCGCAGGTACCCGTCGTACTGCACCCGGGCGTACTCGGCGACCCGCCGGGCGTAGTCGTGGGCCTGCGCCACGATCTGCTCGGCCTCCCGCTGCGCCGCCGACAGCAGATTCACCTCCTTCGCCGCCGGCAGCGGCGACGTCGGCTCCGCGCTCGGAATCACCCCGTGCCGGTGCAGCTCCACCCGGTCGGTCAGCCGCTCGTTCTCCGCCCGCAGGTTCGCGATCTGCGTGGACAGCAGATCCAGCTCGTCGGCCACCTGCATCCGGAACCGGTCCACGTCGGCGTGGTCGTACCCGCGGCGGGTGAACGACGCGCCGCCGAACTGCCACCGACGCACCCGGTCCGCCGTCACCCGCACCTGCGCGCCGGCCACCTGCACCCCGTCGTACCTGCCGATCGGCGTCACGCTCACCGCACCCCTCCGGAAATGTCAGCGGCGGACGCCTGCTGCACCGCCGTACGCCACGCCGGCCCGTACCAGTGCGTCCCCAGACCCTCATGGTGCAGCTGACCGGCGTGGTAACCGGCCTCGGTCAACATCACCACCGCACGCCCCACCATCTCGTCCGAACCGCACACGTACACCTGCCGGGACCGCCAGTCCCCGTCCGCCACCGCCCGGTCCGTCACGTGCACGAACTCCCCCGGCCGCCGGAAATCCGAACCCACCACGTACGTCACGGTCAGCCACGGCCACGACGACGCCATCTTGTCGATCGCCTCCGCGTCGTAGAACTCGCCGCGCGTGCGCGCCCCCACGTACAGGTCCACCTTCCGCCCGGAGCCCTCCGCCGCGACCTGCTCCACCAACGCCTTCACCGGCGCCCAACCGGTTCCCGCAGCCAGCAGCAGCAGATCAGCCGGGCCCGCCGGCCACAGCGTCAACCGATCCCCTACCGGCGCGGCCAGGTGGACGCGGTCACCGACCGTGCACCCGTACACCAGCCGCGACGACACCGCGCCACCCGGCGCCGCCCGCACGTGCAACTCCACCGTGCCGTCGGCGCGGGGCGCGTTCGCCGGCGAGTAGTACCGCCACGACCGCACCGCCGGATGCGACACCCCGATCGACTGGCCCGGCGTGAACGGCAGCAGGTACTGCGGGCGCAGCGTCACCACCGCCACGTCGAACGCCCGCCGCTCGTGGCCGACGATCTCCGCCACCCACCACGGCGGGTGCACCGCCTCCGCCGCCTGCGCGCCCTCCGTCATCACCTGCGCCACCAACCCGTACGCGTCCGCCCAGTCCCGGGCCAGCTCGTCGGACCACGCCTCGCCGAGGAAGTGCCGCACCGTCGCCAGCAACGCCTCACCGACGGCCGGATAGTGCTCGGCGCGCACCGCGAACTTGCGGTGATCCGCGCCCAACTGGTGCAGGAAACCCACCAGCTGGTCCACCTGGTCGACGTGGGACACGATGTGCCCCAGCGCGGTGACCAGCCGGTCCCGCTGCCCGGCCATGTCCGTCGGGAACATCTGCCGGGTCTCCGGATGGGTCAGGAACAGAGTGGAATAGAAGTAGAGCGGCACCTGGTCGCCGTGCCCGGCGACCAGGGACCAGCTCTCCTTGAGACCTGCCGCGTCCACGCTCAGCGGCCCGACCCGGCGGCCACGACCTGCTCCCGCACCTGCCGCAGCACACCCTGCACGTCGGCGATCACATCCGCCGGCACGCCCAGCTCCGTCAACGTCTGCGTCAGGTGGCCACCGACCCTGACGTAGTGCTCCGCCGGGATGCGCAGCGGCTGGTGGGCTTCGGCCAACCCGCGGCCGGTGTACTCGTTCGGTCCGCCGAGCACCACCGTCAGCATCAACGCCAGGTGCCGCCGCTGCTCGACCATGTCCACGTCGGTGAAGTAGCCCGCCACCTCCGGGTCGGCGAGCACCTTGTCGTAGAACAGCGCCACCGCCGCCCGCACCGAGGCGGCGCCGCCGATGCGCTGGTAGTGGGACAGGGGCGCGGTTTCTTCGGTAACCGTCACGGGGTTGTTCCTTCCGGGGTGAAGGGTCGCGCGGGCAGCGCCGCGGGGGCGAACGGCCGGCCGCGTACGTCACCGAGCGTGCCGGGACGCACCGCGAGCGCGACCGCGTGTCGGACCATAGCGTGCTCCGCCCGCCCGGTCACGGCCCGCTCATCAGATTTCCGACAACACCCCGTCACACAGCGTGAAAATCCGTTCGTCAGGTATTCCACGCGCAGCCACCGCGCCGCCACAAACGGTGAACCAGCCATCCCGCCGTGGGCGAGACAGTCCACACCGAACGACCAGCCGCCCACCCGGCCGCGCCGCCGCCGGCCGCACCGCTGACCACCGACGACGCCCACCGTCCCGGCCGCCCGACGCGAGTCCCACCCGCCGGACCACCCGCCACCACTCCAAGCGTCCACATCGGAACACCACACGTGACGAAAAAAAGGACCGCGCCGGGCCTCCGCCACGACGCGATCCGCGAAAACTCCGGGCGTGTCAGCCGGCCCGACGACGAGCCCGCCGCGCCGCCAACTCATCGCCCACCGACTCCGTCGACTGGGCGGACTCCGCCGGCGGCACCGCCCGCTCCGCCCCGCCACCCGCCGCCGGCTCCGCCGGCAGATGCGACAACGAACCCTGGATCTCCTTGAACGCGCCACCGATCGCGATGCCGAACACCCCCTGGCCGCCCTGCAGCAGGTCGACCACCTCCTCCGGCGAACGGCACTCGTACACCGTCGTCCCGTCCGAGATCAGCGTGATTCCCGCCAGGTCCTCGACCCCGCGCGACCGCAACGCCTCGATCGCCTTGCGGATGTTCTGCAGGGACACCCCCGCGTCCAACAGCCGCTTCACGACCTTCAACACCACCAAGTCGCGGAACGAGTACAACCGGGACGTCCCCGAACCCGACGCGTCCCGCACGCTCGGCACCACCAGACCCGTCCGGGCCCAGTAGTCCAACTGCCGGTAGCTGATGCCCACCGCGTGACACGCCGTCACACCGCGGTAGCCCACCACCTCGTCACCCTCGGTGCCCGACTCTGGCGCGGCCACACCCGCCTGCTGCTGCTCCGTACCCGGACCAGGATCCCGCGTCTCGTGCATCGGACAACCTCCCCGCCCGTGCGGCAACACGTCATTTCCACGACGCGCACCCCTCGACACCGCAACCCTATAGCGGCCCTCAAGGGTTACCGGGGATGAACCGTCGCGACACGCCGCGCAGCCACCACGAAGATCACCAACGCAACGGAACCGTCACTGAAAGTGACGGTTCCACGTCGCGCCGAGCCGGGCCGGATCAGCCCGCGAAGTCCTCCGGACGCACCTGCTCCAGGAACTCCCGGAACTTCTCCACCTCGTCCTCCTGCTCGTCGGGAATCACAATCCCCGCCTCGCTGAGGACCTGCTCGGCACAACGAATCGGAGCCCCCACCCGCAACGCCAACGCAATGGAATCGCTCGGCCGCGCAGACACCCGCACACCGTCCCCGATCAACAGATCGGCGTAGAAGACGTTCTCCTTCAACTCGATGATCTCCACCGCCCGCAGCGGCGCCTTCAACGCCGCCAGCACATCCCGCAGAAGATCGTGAGTCAGCGGCCGGGCCGGCTTGACCCCCTGCTGCTCATAAGCGATCGCCGTCGCCTCGACCGCGCCGATCCAGATCGGCAGATAGCGGTCCCCCTCGACCTCCCGCAGCAGGACGATCGGCTGGTTGCTGGGCAGCTCCACCCGAACTCCGACCACGCTCAGCTCGC
>JBARAE010000653.1:0-2108 GCA_049791715.1 Micromonospora sp. | reverse complement strand
CCTCGAACACGAACCAGCCGAAGAGGGCCAGCAGCAGCGCCGTGACGGTGAGCGCCACCCGCCGCCGGAACGCCCACGGCAGCACCGGCCGGGCCGGATGGTCGGCGTCCGGCCCACGGGGCAGCAGCAGCGCCGACCCGGCCGGCCACAGCGCCAGGGCCAGGACGGCGATCGTCGCCACCGTGCCGTGGCCGAGCGAACCGCCCACCTTGGGCCGCGGGAAGGCGATCAGCGCGGCGGTGGCCGCTCCGCCGACGGCGAGCAGGAACCGGCTCGGCAGACCGGCGGCGTGCAGGACGGCCGCGGTGACCAGGTGACACCCGCCGAGCAGCACGAAGCAGCCGATCATGATCCAGGAGTCGGTCGCGTTCGGCCCGGCGAGTTCGCTGATCGTGTCGCGGACCGGGTCGTAACCGGCCGGCTGCCGGGCGCCCGCGACGGTCGTGCCACCGAGCAGGAGGACGGGTGCGGCGGCGGCGATGGTCACGGCCCAGCCTGGTACGGCGCGCACCTCGTCACGGTAACCGTCGCGACCGTCGACCGTGCCCGGGACGATCCGGCGCGACACCGTTCCCGGCGCGTCGGGGTCGCCGCCCCGGATGGGGACGGGCTGTCGGGTGCCCGCCGGACGCGGCGGGCGGGGCTGACAGAATGCGGGGTGACGACTATTCCACGATGAGGAGACGCCTGCCGTGATCCGTACCCACAATGCCGGAAGCCTGCGCGCCGCGGACGCCGGCTCGACGGTGACGCTCGCCGGGTGGGTGGCCCGCCGGCGCGACCACGGCGGGGTCATCTTCGTCGACCTGCGCGACGGCTCCGGCGTGGTCCAGGTGGTGTTCCGCGAGGAGGACGCGCACGCGCTGCGCAACGAGTTCTGCGTCAAGGTCACCGGCGAGGTGACCCCCCGTCCCGCCGGCAACGAGAACCCGGACCTGCCGACCGGCGAGATCGAGGTGACCGCCACCGAACTGGAGGTGCTCTCGGAGGCGGCGCCGCTGCCCCTGCCGGTGGACGACCAGATCGAGGCCGGCGACGACATCCGGCTCAAGTACCGCTACCTGGACCTGCGTCGCAGCGGCCCGGCGACGGCGATGCGGCTGCGCTCCCGGGCCAACCAGCTCGCCCGCGGCGTGCTGCACGAGCGGGACTTCCTGGAGATCGAGACCCCGACGCTGACCCGGTCCACCCCGGAGGGCGCCCGCGACTTCCTGGTCCCGGTGCGCCTGCAGCCCGGCAGCTGGTACGCCCTGCCGCAGTCGCCGCAGCTGTTCAAGCAACTGCTGATGGTCGGCGGCATGGAGCGGTACTACCAGATCGCCCGCTGCTACCGGGACGAGGACTTCCGCGCCGACCGGCAGCCGGAGTTCACCCAGCTCGACATCGAGATGTCGTTCGTGACCGAGGACGACGTGATCGACCTCGGCGAGGCGATCGTCTCGGCCCTCTGGTCCGACCTGGCCGGCTACGAGATCCCCCGGCCGATTCCGCGGATCACCTGGCACGACGCGATGTCCCGGTACGGCTCCGACAAGCCCGACCTGCGCTACGGCGTCGAGCTGACCGAGCTGACCGACTACCTGCGCGGCACCGAGTTCCGCGTCTTCGCCGGCGCGATCGACGCGGGCGGGTACGTCGGCGCGGTGGTCATGCCAGGGGGCGCCGCCCAGAGCCGCAAGGAGCTGGACGGCTGGCAGGACTGGGCCAAGGCGCGCGGCGCGCGCGGCCTGGCGTACGTGGTGCTCGACGCCGAGACCGGCGAGGCGCGCGGCCCGGTGGCGAAGAACCTCTCCGCCGAGCACCTGGGTGGGCTCGCCGACGCGGTCGGCGCGAAGCCGGGCGACGCGGTCTTCTTCGCCGCCAGCACCATCACCCGGGAGGCGCAGGAGTTGCTCGGCGCGGCCCGCATCGAGATCGCCAAGCGGGCCGGCCTGGTCGACGAGAGCGCCTGGGCGTTCTGCTGGGTGGTCGACGCGCCCATGTTCGAACGCACCGACGAGGGCGGCTGGACGGCCGTGCATCACCCGTTCACCTCCCCGAACGCCGAGTGGGTGGACAGGTTCGAGGAGGCCCCCGACCGGGCCCTGGCGTACGCGTACGACTTCGTC
>JBARAE010000652.1:0-3136 GCA_049791715.1 Micromonospora sp. | reverse complement strand
GTACGGCGGCACCCTCGGCGGCCGGGGTCTCCGGCGCCGCTTCGGCGGCGGGTGGAGTGGCCTTCCGGCGCCGGGTACGGGTCACCTTGACCGGCGGGACGACCTCCTCGGACGCCGCCTCCACGTCGGCGGCGGTGACCGGCTCCTCGACCGCCTTCGCAGTGGTCGCCTTGCGGCGCCGGCGAGGGGTCTTCGGCGTCGGTTCGTGCTCACCGGCGACCGGGGCGAAAACCTCCCCCTGTGGGGCCTCGCCGCTGGTCGAGCCCGCGTCGGTGGACGCCTCGACCGGCGCGTCGGTCTGCTCCGGCTGGTTGAGCGGCGTCCGGCGGCGAGTCGTCCGCTTGCGGACCGGCTTGCCCCCGGTGTTGCCCTCGGTGCTGGTGTCGGCGGTTTCGCCGGCCGGCTGTGAACCGGTCCGTTCGCCGCCCTCGGGCTCGTTCTCGAGCATGGACGTTCTCCAGTTCTGGCTGCCCCGGGCGCGGGTGAGCGCTGCCACGCAGGGTTGCCGCAAAAGGTGTTTCCGCCGGGCGCGCGAGGTGCACGACCGCCGAAGTCTGCCTGCTTGGAACACCGACCTTTCGGTCAGTGCTCACCGATGGCTGCCCCGTCGCGGTCCGCATCCAACGGATCCACGATCGCGCCCTGCGCGGTCAGCGTGCCCTGCGCCAGCCGGATCACCCTCGGGGCGACCGGCGGCACCAGGTCGGCCACCACGCGGAGGCCGGAAAGGACGTCATCGGGTCGTACGGACGGGGTGACCTGCCGCACGACCAGTTCGAGTATCGCACACGGTACGGTCGCCGCTCCGGAAGGCGTCCCCGACGGCGTCACCACATCGATGCGGATAACGGCTGCTCGGGCGTCGAAATTCCGTCGCCCCTGCTTGGTGAGCCGTTCGACCTGCACCTCTTCCGCGGCGGTGAAGGCGGACACGGCCTCCCCGAGCACGGCCGGCTCCACGCCCGGCAGCTCGATCCGCCAGTACGACGCCTCGATCCGGTCGGCCAGGCTGCCGCCGCCGGCCACCACCGCGTCGAGCACATCGAGCCCGGGTGAGAGCGCGTCGTCCAGCGCGGCCCGCAGCTCACCCGGGTCGACCGGCTCGCGGAGCCCGATCTCCAGGTACTCGGCCTCGCTGGCGACGCCGGTGGGCGCGGCGCTGGCGTACGAGATCTTGGGGTGCGGGGTGAAGCCCTGGGAGTAGGCGATCGGCACGCCGGCCCGGCGCAGCGCGCGCTCGAAGGCCCGGGCGAAGTCCCGGTGCGAGGTGAACCGCAGCGGGCCGCGCTTGGCGTACCGGATCCGGACGCGCTGGACGACGGGGGCCTGCCCGCCCTCCGGCTGTGGTTTCTTACTGATCGTCGGGCTCCTCAGAAATCGGGACGGGGTTGACCAAGCGGTGTCGTCGGTGACGACAGCTACATGATCACCCGGACCGGTGGCGGGCGGTACGCCGCCCGCCACCGTGTCGTCACTGCTGGGCGCCGGCGGGCAGCTTCAGGCCGTTGACCGGGGTCAAGGGGAGCAGCTTCCGGCCGGTGGGGCCGATCTGGATCTCGGTGTCCATCGAGGGGCAGACGCCGCAGTCGAAGCACGGGGTCCACCGGCAGTCGTCCTGCTCGTACTCCGACAGCGAGTCCTGCCAGTCCTGCCAGAGCCAGTCCTTGTCCAGGCCCGAGTCCAGGTGGTCCCAGGGCAGGACCTCCAGCTCGTCGCGCTCCCGGGTGGTGTACCAGTCGAGGTCGACCCCGAACTGCGGCAGTACCTCGGTCGCGGCGTCCACCCAGCGCTGGTACGAGAAGTGCTCGCTCCAGCCGTCGAACCGGCCGCCGTTCTCCCAGACGTTGCGGATCACCGCGCCGACCCGGCGGTCACCGCGGCTGAGCAGGCCCTCGATCAGCGACGGCTCGCCGTCGTGGTACCGGAAACCGATCGCCCGGCCCAGCGAGCGGTCCGCGTTGATCGCCTGCTTGAGCATCCTGAGCCGGTTGTCGATGACCTCCGGCCGTTCCATCGACGCCCACTGGAACGGGGTGTGCGGCTTCGGCACGAACCCGCCGATGGAGACGGTGCAGCGGATGTCCTTCGAGCCGGTCGCCGCCCGGCCGGCCTTGATGACCTCGTGCGCCATGTCCGCGATCTCGAGGACGTCCTCGTCGGTCTCGGTGGGCAGGCCGCACATGAAGTAGAGCTTCACCTGCCGCCACCCGTTGGTGTACGCGGTGACGACGGTGCGGATCAGGTCTTCCTTCGACACCATCTTGTTGATGACCTTGCGGATCCGTTCCGACCCGCCCTCGGGGGCGAAGGTCAGACCGGTCCGCCGCCCGTTGCGGGACAGCTCCTGGGCCAGGTCGATGTTGAACGCGTCCACCCGCGTCGACGGCAGCGAGAGCGAGACGTTCGTGCCCTCGTACTGCTGGGCGAGGCCGGAGCACATGTCGCCGATCTCGGAGTGGTCGGCCGACGACAGCGACAGCAGGCCCACCTCGTGGAAGCCGGAGAACTCCAGCCCCTGCTGCACCATCTGCCCCACGGTGGTGATCGAGCGCTCCCGGACCGGGCGGGTGATCATGCCGGCCTGGCAGAACCGGCAGCCGCGGGTGCAGCCCCGGAAGATCTCCACCGCGTACCGCTCGTGGACCGTCTCGGCGAGCGGGACCAGGGGCTTCTTCGGGTACGGCCAGGCGTCCAGGTCCATGGTCGTGCGCTTGTGCACCCGGAACGGCACGTCCGGGCGGTTCGGCACGACCCGCTGGATCCGGCCGTCGGGCAGGTAGTCCACGTCGTAGAAGCGCGGGACGTAGACGCTCTCCGTGCGGGCCAGCCGCAGCAGCAACTCGTCCCGGCCACCGGGGGAACCCTCGGCCTTCCACTCCCGGACGATCGCGGTGATCTCCAGGACCGCCTCCTCGCCATCACCGAGCACGGCGGCGTCGACGAAATCGGCGATCGGCTCCGGGTTGAACGCGGCGTGCCCGCCGGCCACGATCACCGGGTCCGCGTCGGTGCGGTCGGCGGCGAGCAGCGGGATACCGGCCAGGTCGATGGCGGTGAGCAGGTTCGTGTAGCCCAGCTCGGTGGAGAACGAGACGCCGAACACGTCGAAGTCGCGCACCGAGCGGTGTGCGTCGAC
>JBARAE010000651.1:0-5774 GCA_049791715.1 Micromonospora sp. | reverse complement strand
TGGGGTCCGCCAGCCGGCACAGCGGGAACCCCGCCAGCGAGCGCGGCCTGGGGTCCGCCAGCCGGCACAGCGGGAACTCCGCCGGCGGGGGCGGCCTGGGGTCCGCCAGCCGACGTGCAGGGCGGGGGCTACACCGGCCCGCCGCCGACCACTCCGCCGCCGCCCGGATGGCGTCCCCCGGTGCACCTGCAGCCCGTCCCGCCCCGGCAACTACCGCCGCAGGACATGGCGGCCATGGACATGGCGGAGCAGCGCGCCCAGCGGCTCACCTACGGCATCGGTACGGCGGCCGGGGTGGTGCTGGTGATCCTGCTCTGCCTGCTCTGCTCCAGGCTGATCTTCTGAGCCGGTCCGGCTCAGAAGATCAGAGAGTGGTGCCCCAGACGGCCTGGGCCCCGCTGTCGCCGGTCAGGTAGACGTACGCGACGGCGAACACGGCGAGGATGACGACCACCCCGGTCAGCACCAGCGACAGCCAGGACGGCAGTCGCCGCGCCCGTTCGTAGCCGCTGGTCACCAGCAGCAGCAGGAGGGCCACCACCGCGAGCCCGACGGTGAACCACAGCGTGTTCTCGCCGTACTCGGCGTGCTCCTCGACCTGGTGGAGGATCTGCACCGGGTAGCCCTTCTCCTCCAGCACCTCCTCCAGCGCCTCGCCGGACTCGGTGGCCACCCAGGCCACGATCGGGGCCGCCACGGCGAGGACGGCGACCGCCCACCCGAGGCGGGACCGCCAACGGGGCAGCAGCCCGTACGCGGCGGAGACCAGCGCCAGCAGCGGCACCAGGACCACGGCGGCGTGGATGACCAGGATGTGACCCGGGAGACCGTTGACTTCCCTGAACACCGACACCTCCGACGAGTGGACGGGACCGCGCGGTCAGCGTACGACGCAGTGATCGTCGCCGCTTGCCTCATATCGATACACGCCGACAACCACGCCGAGGTTCACGGCGACCGCGCAGGCCAGCGGCGTTGTGTCCCGGGCCACCCGGGTACGAGGCCGCTTGTCGCTCCGATGCGCCCGTGCTGTCATTACCTCGTGTCCGGTGGTGAGGAGCTGCTCCGGTCGAGGGGCCTGCGGGTCACCCGACCGCGTCTCGCCGTGCTGGACGTACTCGCCGCCGGGGGCCACCTGGAGGTCGACGAGATCACCCGACGGGTCCGCGAACGCCTGGACTCGGTCTCCACCCAGGCCGTCTACGACGTGCTGGGCGCCCTGTCCCGCGCCGGGCTCTCCCGGCGGATCGAACCGGCCGGCAGCCCCGCCCGGTACGAGGCGCGCGCCGGGGACAACCACCACCACGTGGTCTGCCGGGGTTGCGGCGAGATCGCCGACGTCGACTGCGCCACCGGCGACGCCCCCTGTCTCGACCCGGACCCCGCCCACGGTTTCGAGGTGGACGAGGCGGAAGTGACGTTCTGGGGCCTCTGCCCCACCTGCCAGGCCCGCCGTTCCGCCGACGACTGACCCGCCGGACCCGGTGCCGGCCGCGACGGCCGGGGCGACCCACCACGTCCCGTGGCACTCTTGGGCGGTGGACTCCGATGATGACCTCGGCCTCTTCGGTCCGGGATCGGTCACGTGGAAGGTGCACGAGGAGCCGATCCTGATCGTCGCCGGCCTGCGTTCGCTCTACCTGCAGGCGCTGCATCCCCGCGCCATGGCCGGGGTGGCCCAGAACAGCAACTACCGCAGTGACGCGTGGGGTCGCCTGATGCGCACCGCGACGTACGTGGCGACGACCATCTACGGCACCACCGCCGAGGCGGAGGCGGCCGGCCGTCGCCTGCGTGCGCTGCACGCCAGGATGCGGGCCACCGACCCGTTCACCGGTGAGGAGTTCCGGGTCGACGACCCCGAGCTGCTGCGCTGGGTGCACGTCACCGAGGTCGAGTCCTTCGTCAGCACTGCCCGCCGGGCCGGCCTGTCCCTGACCGACGCCGAGGTGGACGGCTACTACACCGAGCAGCGCCGGGCGGCCGCCCTGGTCGGGCTGGACCCGGCGGAGGTGCCGGGCACCGCGGCCGAGGTGGACGAGTACTACCGGCAGATCCGCGGCGACCTGCGGATGACGAAGGAGGCGGCTGAGACCGCGCTCTTCCTCACCGCACCGCCGATCCCGTGGAAGCTCAGCCTGCCCGTCCGGCTCGGGCTGCACCTCGGGCCTCCGCGCTGGGCGTACCTCGGGATCGCCGGCACGGCGCTCGGGATGCTGCCCGCCTGGGCGCGCCGCCTGTACGGCGGTCTGGGGCTGCCCACCACCGCGCTCTCCGCGGACCTGAGCATCCGCGCGCTCCGCCTCGCCCTCGCCGCGATTCCGCAGCGGTACCGGGAGGGGCCGTTGCAGCAGGCGGCCAAGGAGCGCGCCGCCCGCCTGACCGAAACCGCCCACGCCATCTGACCCGCGCAGCCGTCAGCGGGGCGGGCTGCGGCATCCCGGCCTGTCCCACGCGGCGGGCAACCCGATCGGGCGCGAGCCGGACCGAGATCAGCCCTGGTCGGCGGCGGCCCCGGTCGGTCGGTCCACGGCCGCCCACGGCTCCTTGCCGGGCGTCTGGCCACCCGTCGGGCAGGTGCGGCGGTAGTCGCACCAGCCACAGCGTGGGCCGGGAGTCGCAGGGAAGGCGTCGTCCGGGTCGGCGCCGTCGGCGACCGCCCGCTCGGCGGCCAGGATGTCCCGGGCGGTGTCCTCGGCCCGGGCGACCTGGCGCGCCAGGGACTCGGCGGTGTGGTCGTGCGCGGCCACCGTGCCGGTGGGCAGATGGTGCAGCTCGACCCGGCGGCAGGGCCGGCGGAACACCCGCTCGGCCGCGTACGCGTAGAGCGCCAGGGCCTGCGAGCCGCGGGCGTCGTCGGCGTCCAGGCCGGTGCGGCCCGTCTTGTAGTCGACGATGACAAGCTCGGGGCCGTCCGGCCCGGGGCGGGAGTCGATCCGGTCGGCGCGACCGTTGAAGGCCAGCACCGCGGTCTTGACCGCCACCACCCGCTCCACGCCGACCGGCTCGGCGTCGCCCTCCAGGCCGGCGACGTACGCCTCCAGCCAGCCCAGCGCCCGGCGGTACGCGTCCCGCTCCTGCTCGTCGTCGCGGTAGCCCTCCCGAACCCAGGTGCCCTTGAGCAGGGTGGCCAGCACCTCAGGGCCACGCCGGTCGGGGGCGAGCGCGTACCAGTTCTTCAGGGCGGTGTGCACGCTGGCGCCGAGCGAGTTGTGCGCCCACGGCGGCCCCTTCGGCGGGGCGGGACGGTCGACGTAGGAGTAGCGGTAGCGGCGCGGGCAGTCCGCGTACGCCCCCAGCTTGCTCGGCGTGCAGACGAAGAGCCGCTCGGGCATGCCCTCGAAGCCGAGCTGCTCGGCCTGCTCGGCGCGGGGCCGGGGAGCCCGGCCGCCGGTCGGTCGTCCGGTCGGGGAGGGTCGTCGCACGCCTGCGATCCTGCCATCCCGGTACGACACCGCGGCGACGGCCGGCGGGCGGCCTCAGGTCATGGTGAGGTACTGGGTCACGAAGGCGGCGATCGCGTCCGCGATGAGCTGCACCGCGATGGCCGCCAGCAGCAGGCCGGCGATCCGGGTCAGCACCTCGATCCCGCCGGGCCGGAGGATCCTGACGATCACCCCGGAGAAGCGCAGCACGATCCAGACCGCCACCATCACCGCGATGATCGCGGCGGCGATCGCGGTGTAGTCGGTGAGCTCGCCGGCCTGCTGGACGAAGAGCATGGTGGCGACGATGGCACCGGGTCCGGCCAGCAGCGGGGTGCCCAGCGGCACCAGGGCGATGTTGGAGGTCGCCGGTTGGTTCGGGTCGTCGGCCTTGCCGGTCAGCAGCTCCAACGCGACCAGGATCAGCAGCAGCCCTCCGGCGGCCTGCAACGCGGGCAGGTCGACGTGCAGGTAGGCCAGGATGGTCTGCCCGGCCACCGCGAAGATCACGATCACCCCGAGCGCCAGCGCGACGGCCTGCCAGGCGGCCCGGTTCCGGTCGCGCGCCGGCAGCGGACCGGTCAGCGCGAGGAAGATGGGCATCATGCCGGGCGGGTCGGTGATCACCAGCAGGGTCACGAAGACCTCGCCGAAGAGCTTGAGATTCACCCGAACACGGTAGCCGCGCCGTGGGAGGCGACAACCTGGATCAGCCCGAAGCGACCGGGGTCACCCCGCCGGCCGCCGCGACGATCCGTTCGTACGCCTCCGGGGCGGTGGTGTGCGCGCCGAGGCGGACGGTCTTGTGCGTGCCGTGGAAGTCCGACGACCCGGTGACCAGCAGGCCCAGCTCGGCCGCCAGCCCGCGTACGTGCGCCCGCTCGGCCGGCGAGTGGTCCTCGTGGTCGGCCTCCAGGCCGGCGAGCCCGGCCGCGGCCAAGTCGACGATCAGCTCGTCGGGCACGATCCGCCCCCGCCGGGTGGCGCGGGGGTGGGCGAAGACCGGCACTCCGCCCGCCGCACGGACCAGCTGGACCGCCCGGAAGACATCGATGTCCTCCTTGGGCAGTCGGTACCGCTCACCCAGCCAGTCCGGCCCGAACGCCTCCGTGGTGGTGGCCACCAGTCCGGCCCGGATCAGCGCCTGGGCGATGTGCGGCCGGCCCACCGTCCCGCCGGCTGCCCCGGCCAGGATCTCCCGCCAGCTCACGTCGATCCCGTCGGCCTGCAGCAGGCGCACGATCCGTTCGCCGCGCTCCTCCCGGGCCACCCGTACCCGGGCCAGTTCGGCCACCAGCTCCGGCTCCGCGGGGTCGAACAGGTACGCCAGCAGGTGCAGCGGGATCGCCGGCTCGACCCCGTACCAGCGGCAGGAAATCTCCGCCCCGCGGACCAGGGTGAGCCCGGGCGGCAGTGCGCGTGCCGCGGCGTCCCAACCGGCGGTGGTGTCGTGGTCGGTGATCGCCACGACGTCGAGCCCCGCGTCGACGGCCGCCCGCACCAGCTCGGCCGGGCTGAGCGTGCCGTCGCTGGCGGTCGAGTGGGCGTGCAGGTCGATCCGGGCGGCCGCTGCGGAGGTCACCTCGCCGACGCTACCGGCCGCGGCAGGCGCCGGCAGGGCCGGCCGGGTGGTTCGGCGGCCCGGGGTCGCCGGCACGGACCGAGGTCAGCGAGCGATGTCGGCCACCACGACCGGGCGCTCACCGGGCGCGACCCCGGCCACCACCGACGAGGTGGGCCGCTCACCGGCCAGCACCTGCTCGACCCGGACGCGGACCAGCCGACCGGCGCCGTCGACGTGCAGGGCGGTACCGGCCGCCGTCCACGCCACGCCGTCGGTCACCTTCGGTCCGGCGGACCGGGCGGAGACGTCCGGGCCGAGGGCGCCGAGGTCCACCAGGAGGGCGTCCTTCTTCGCTCCGTTCAGCAGCAGCCACCGCCCGTCGGGCGACACCCCGCCGTGGCCGTCGGTGCCCAGATCCGATCCGCAGCCGGTCCGCACCGGGGTCAGGTCGTGTGCCGGGTCGAGCAGGGCCAGACAGGGTCGGCGCGGCGAGCCGGCGGAGACCTGAGCGACGACCCGGCCGTCCGGCAGCACACCGTAGACGTTGAGGACACTCTGCTCCGCCACGGTGGGCAGCGGACCGAGCGAGCGGCGCCAGGCGGTGAGACCGGCCTGGTCGGGCTGCCGGACCAGGACGGCTTCGCCGGCGAAGCCGACCGGTACCGCCCCGGCGGGAGCCGGCGTCCGGACGGTCGCGACGAGTTGGCCGCCGACCAGGCCGGCGGCGAGGATGTCGGGCCCGTCGCGCCAGGCGACCTGCCGTCCGTCGGTCGCCAGCGCGATCG
>JBARAE010000650.1:0-9353 GCA_049791715.1 Micromonospora sp. | reverse complement strand
GGGAGGGGGAGGGGTGGCCGCCGGTGGCCAGCTCCGACCCCAGGGGCCGGGTGCGTGCCGGTCGAGGTTGGGTCAACTGCGCCACTGTGGCGGTGTCCGCCGGGGGCGCGGTCCGTGACACGAGAGCCGACTCGGTCTGTTCCGGCAGTGTCCGTACGTGCGTCAAGGCCGTCTTGACTGGCGGGCCGTGCGGCGGCCCGCTTCCCAGGAGGGCGGGTCGACGGCAAGAGGTCATAGACTCCGGCCGCAGGACAGGAGGACCGCTTGGGAGTTGGAGAGTGGGCTCAGCTGATCTTAGGTGGCGTCGGGATCATCACGTTGGCTGGTGCCTTGATGGTGTACCGACTGCTTGAGCGGCGGGATCGTGCCGCTGGCCGCTTTGAGGAGCGGCGAGAGGCGCGGATTCTCGCAGTGCGGGCATTGGTTGCGATCTGGCTCATCGGGTTACTGCCGGTCGTCGGGATCTTCTTGGTCTACATCGGCTAAGCACGAGCGGCGAAGCCTTGGTCATCTACATCAACCAGTCGGGACGCCCCGGGCACGGAGACCGGGGCCGGAACCGAACGGGGTGACTAACCGAGTGACGATCAGGATGGACGCCCACGGACGCGCCTGGATGATGTGGGACCGTTTCCGCAGGTGGCCACTCGTCTCGTGCCAGCTCACAGGGCCGTGTTGGTTGCCTGGGGGTCAAGGGGTCGTCGGTTCGAATCCGGCCGTCCCGACAGCGAGAGGGTTTCCGCAGGTCAGCGACTTGCGGGAGACCTCTTTTCATTGCTTGACATGGATGCCTGGTCTAGCACGCCGCTGTTGGACTCCTTGACTCGGGCAGGTTGTCATGCCACTTCTCGATCTTCAAAAGCTCACCGCTGGACTGTCCCGGACCTGGGCCGGGTTTCTGCGGGACTACTGGGGGAACAGGGTTCGACGTCGACCGGACGTGGTGGTCAGGACTGTGACGGTGCCCATCGGCGAGGCCCCTATCGGGACACATCCACGCCCGGGCCGGGTCGGTGCCGCCTGCGGCGAGGTCGACGGGTCATCACGAAGGCACCGGCAGGGCCAGTCTCAAGCTGGGTCAGACCCCGCCCGCCGGGCGGCACCGGTCCATCCTCACAGTGCTCAAGCGATCTGTGGTCCTGTGGGTCAAGGAGGCGACGAAGTGAGTGTGGCCGGTTTCGTCGCTGCTCAGAGGACCGAGCACGCGGTGCCGCACACGCTCGCCTGCCGGGTGCTGGGGTTGAGTGAGTCGTGGTTCTACAAGTGGCGCGACCGCCGGCGCACGGCGCGGCAGACCCGCCGTGAGCAGCTTGATGAGGCGATCCGGATCAGCTTCGACGCCTCCGGCTGCACCTACGGGTCCCCGCGGGTGACCCAGGACCTGCACGCCGAGGGGTGGCAGGTGTCGGTGAACACCGTCGCGGCGCGGATGGCCGCGTTGGGCCTGGCCGGGCGCACTCCACGGCGCCGACGCAGCCTCACCAAGCCGGGCAAACGGCCGGTGGCGCCGGACCGGGTGCGGCGGCAGTTCACGGCCGTCGCGCCGGACGTGTTGTGGTGCGGCGACATCACCGAGATCACCACCGACGAAGGCAAGCTGTACCTCGCCACCGTGATCGACCTGCACTCGCGGCGGCTGCTCGGCTACGCGATGAGCGCCCACCACGACGCCGACGTGACCGTGGCCACCCTCAGCATGGCCGCCGCGACCCGCGGCGGCACCGTCGACGGGGTGATCTTCCACAGCGACCGCGGCAATACACCATCCGCCAGCACGCGAAACTGACCCGCAGACACAAGATCCGCCTGTCAATCGGCCGGCGCGGCCAATGCTGGGACAACGCCGTCGCCGAGTCGTTCTTCGCCACCATCAAGACCGAGCTACTGCACCGCCAGCCCTGGCCCACCCGCGCCGCCGCCCGCCGGGCGATATTCGAGTACATCGAGGGCTGGTACAACACCCGCCGACGGCACTCCACCCTCGGCTACCTCAGCCCCGCCGCCTACGAGGCCACCGCCCACCCGACGGCCAGTATGGTGGCCTGACACCTCACCGACCCTGTCCGTCAAAGCGGGTCAACTCCAGGGACCCCACGACTGGACGGCCGGGGTGTCCGCGATGAGCCAGACAATGAGCCAGATGAACGTCATCGTGACCACCTCAATGCCCAGGCTACGACGCATTCCCGGCGAGGAGCCAAGGCTACAGGGCCTGCCGACACCCGGGTCATGGCCTCTCCCTCCGTCCGCTGTGGCTTGGTGGGCGTCGATGTCGCGCCGGTCGAAGACGGGCAGCGCCGCGGCCTCTCGGGCTGCGTGATCGTCAGCCCGCCTCGGCCTGCCAGCTCATCCGCCGGGCCACGAGCATTCCCGCCACGCCCCACGCGGTCAGGACGGCCAGGTCGCCCCACGCGAAGCCCGCGCCGGTTGATGCCGACGAGAGCGCCTCGCCCAGTGCGTGCGCGGCGTGCTTGAGCGGCAGGATGTCGCCGAGGACGTCGAGGGTTCTCGGGAGATCGGCGCCGATCACGAACACATCGGAGATGAATGCGAGCGGGAGCAGTGTGCCGAGGGTCAGGGCGGTGATTGCCTGCGACCGGCGGGCCAGCGTCAATACGGCGAATCCCAGGGCGGCGAAGCAGCCGACCGACACGGCGAACGCGGTGAGCGTCGCCGGCAGCCGGCCGATCTCGATCCGCACGCCGTAGCCGACGACGGCCACCGCGGCCGCGCCGAGAATGGTCGCGGCGGCGACGAGCAGCGCGGCGGTGACCCGCCCGGCGAGATACGCCCAGGGCGGCATCGGGGTGCCGCGCAGGCGGCGCAACGCACCGCGCTCCCGAGCCTCTGCCACGCCGCTTGGCAGGATGACGTACGCGGCGACGGCGATGCCGTAAGCACTCATCCCTGGCAGCAACAGTCGCGCAGCCTCGGTTCGCTGACCGGCGCCGCCGGTCGTCAGCGCGGGCATGAGCGCGACCAGCAGCACCGGGAAGATGACGGTGAAGAAAACCGCGGTCGCGTCCCGGATCAGCCCGGTCAGGGCGTAGCGGGCTTGGATGCGCACCGACGTCCACGGTGAGGGGCGGCGAAGGCGCACCGTATGCAGCGGCTTGGCGGTGCCCCGTTCGGGGGCGGCGACCGCGCCGGCGACCGCGCCGCCGCAGCCGCGAGGTTCCCAAGCGAACCAGCGCCAGGCGACCAGGCTGGCGCCGATGCCCCAAGCCGCGAGGACGGCGAGGTGGTCCGCGGGGAGGCCGGTGCCGGACGCGGACGGACCTACCGTTTGGGCGAACGCGGTGGCGAAGTGTTTCAAGGGCAGCGCCGAGCCGAGGTACTCCAACCAGACCGGCATGGAGGTGTTCATCGCGAACACGTCGGAGATGAACGCCAGCGGGATGAGGATGCCGTTGGTCAACGCCTGTGCCGCGACCGACGTGCGCACGACCGCCAGTACGGCCAGCCCGAGAGCCGCGAAGCAGGCGACGCCCAGCAGCAGGGTCGCAAACGCAGCGGGGAGGGAACGCCAGCTGACCCGCACGCCGTACAGGATGACCCCGGTGGCGACCACGACGACGGCCGAGACCATGGCCACGACGGCGGCCGCCCCGATCCGCCCGGCGAGGATCACCCACGGCGGCGCGGGCGTGCCACGCATCCGGAGGAGGATGCCGCGCTCGCGGAGGAGTGCGGTGTCCACCGCCAGCACGCAGAACGCCGCCTCCACTGCCCCGAACACCGCCATCGCCGGGGTGAAGAACTCGGCCAGCCGGACGTCGCCATTCGGGCCGACCCGCACGTCACCGAACAGCGCACCGATGATCGCCAAGAAGAACAGCGGCATGGCCAACGTGAAGAACAGCGCAATCGGGTTGCGCGAGAAGGATCGCAGGCCCTGGCCGGTGAGCGTCGCCACCAGGCCCACTACTCCCAGGCGCTTGACGGCTCGCGCTGGCGGCACCTGCAAAGCCTCAGTTGCCATCTCCGGCCTCCTCGATCAACCGGAGGTACACGTCCTCCAGCGTCGGGTGGCCGACGGTGAGCCCCGCCAGCTCGACGTCACGCTCCAGCGCCCAGCCCGTCAGGGTATGCACATCCTTTGTCGCCCAGGCGGTGGTGGCCTTGACGACACCGTCCGTCGTGACGACCTTTCCATCGAGGGTGGGCAGGTCGTCGGCGGAGATTCCGGCGGGCAGCCGGAACCGCAGAGTGCTCACCGGCCGACCGCCGTCGCCCAGCTCGTCCGGGCGTCCGATCGCCACGAGCCGGCCGGCGCGCAACACCGCCACCCGGTCGGCGAGCTGCTGGGCCTCCTCCATGTAATGGGTGGTGAGCAGGATGGTGGTACCCAGGTCACGCAATCGGTGGATGAGCTCCCAGGCGCGGTGGCGGGCCGACGGGTCGAAGCCGGTGGTGGGCTCGTCGAGGAAGAGCAGCTCGGGCGCCCCCACCAGGCCCAGAGCCAGGTCGAGCCGACGGCGTTGCCCGCCGGAGAGAGTCTTGACGCGGGCATCACGCTTGTCGGACAACCCGACCAGCTCGATCACCTCGTCCGGCTGATATCTGCGGGGATACAAGGACGCGTGCAGCCGAGCCAGCTCACGCACCGTGAACTCCTCTTCGAACCCGGCGCTCTGCAGGACGATGCCAATCCGCTCCCGGTATGCCCGTCCGCCGGTCGCCGGGTCCACACCCAGCACGCTGACCCGGCCCGCGGTGCGGTCGCGGTAACCCTCCAGGATCTCCACCGTCGTCGTCTTGCCAGCTCCATTCGGTCCGAGTAGGGCGAAGACCTCGCCTTCGGCGACCGTGAAGCTCAACCCATCGACGGCGCGTAACCGCCCGTACTTCTTTGACAGCTCTTCGACAACGACCGCGGACATGGCTTCACTCTGGTGGTGCCGCCCCCCGGCCGGCAGTGCGGTAAGACCCGTCAGCGGCGGTCGGAGGTCCCGACCGCCGCCAGGTGACACCGGCTCCTCGTCGTACCGGATCGCACCGGCGTCCGGTGAAAACCCGGGTCGCCCGCCGGTTGCCGTGCACGACATCGTCGTCATCGGTCATCCGGCGGCCGAATGGCCCACCCGCGCGGGCGGATCGGCACTCTGCCGCCGGGCGGCGAGGCAGGAGCCTGAGGGGGAGAGCGGGGGTGGTGGGACGTGTTCAGTCGGGCAGTGCTACCAGTGATGGTGGGTGTGGACGGCTCCCCGGCGAGTATCGCCGCGGTGGATCTGGCTGCGGACGAAGCCGCGGCTCGCGTCACCCCGGTGGTGATCGTGCACGTTGATGCCGGGTCACCCCGGCGACCCACCGAGGCCGGTGCGCCGGAACGGGTCGACCCCGTGGCCGCGCAGCGGCGGCTGCTCGACGTGACGGTCGGCGGCGTGCGTGCGCAGCATCCGGCTCTCGCGGTCACCGCGGAGCTGCTGGCTGGTGATCCCGCCGAGGTCCTCGCCCGCCGCTCGCTGGAGGCATGCCTCCTGGCACTTGGGCATCCGCGCGGATGTGGCCTGTCGATGGCGTCGGTCGCGACATCGGTGCCCGAACGAGCCCAGGCCCCGGTCATCGTGCATCGGCCACTCGACGGGTGCCGCGAGCCGAGCATGGATCCGCGTCCGGTGCTTGTCGGCGTGAACTGCCAGGAGGGCGCCGAATCAGTGGTGGAGTTCGGCTTTCTCGAGGCGTCGCTGCGCGGGGCTCCCGTGACGGCGCTGCACGCGTGGTCCCGACAGGACGGCGCGAGACCGGCGGGCGTCCACCCAGACGCGTACGGCTTCGCCGAGGCGCGCGCGGAGGCCGAGCGAATGCTCGCCGAGGCTGTCGCCGCTGGTCCGAGAAGTACCCCGAGGTGCCGGTGCGACGGACGGTACGACACACCCCGGATGCGGCGGTGACTCTCACTGAGGCGTCCCGGTCGGCCCAGCTCGTCGTCGTCGGCTCCCCCCGACAGCGGAGAGTGCCGCGGCTCTTGTTCAGGCCGGTTTACCAGGCCCTGACCGACCATGCGGGGTGCCCGGCCGCCGTGGTCCCGGTCGGCTAGCGCTGGTTCGCCCTTGCCTGCCCGCGCCGCAGCAGCGGCGACTTGTACGAAAGAAGAGGGAGGTGGTGGCGGTGGCCACCGTCAAGCGCTGGAGCGTCGATATCTACATCGATGAACACTCCGACGAGCGGCGCACCTGGGCCGAGGCGCGTCTGCACACCAACGATGCCACTCATCTGCATGGCACCCGAACGGTCACCGTAACCCGTACGACCGGGAGGTGCCCGAGATCGGCGACGAGCTCGCCGTCTCGCGGGCGCTCGCCGATTTGGTGGAGAAGCTGCGGGTTGCCTCGGTCGCGGATGTAAAGCAGCTCACGCCAGAGGGCGCCCCGCACGGCCGGTGATGGACTACCGAACGCCGGAGGGCGAGATGAGCATGCAAGTGGGCGCGGCGCCCATTGGGGGCTGGCTCGTCGAGTCGGAGCCAGACCGCGCGGCGCGGCGCGGCGCGGCGCGCGACGCGGCCGGACCGCTACCCCGACCTTGGAGCCACACTGCGGCGTGCGGGACGCGCCTGAGGTGCCCAGGCGCCGGATGCCGTGTCGATCGGATCGGCGCTCTTCACCGGACGGTGGGCATAGCGTTCAGCGCCGACAGCTCGCGTACCGGAGCACCGGCACGCCGTGTAACCGAGCAGGTGACGGCTCACCGAACCACGCGATTCGCTGCGGTCTTCCAACCGCCTGCGACTGCGGTCAAACGACCGTGGCGACCGCTGTAGGGGCGAACGTCACATCGACTGTGCCCCATCTGGCCCGGGGCCCAGTCACCACTCGCGCGCCAGGCTGAAGGGCGAGGAAGGGAGGCCGCGCCATGCGCGCTCTCGTTGTGTACGAGTCGATGTACGGCAACACCAAGGAGGTCGCGGAGGCCGTCGCCGGCGGCCTCGCCGAACTGAGGGACACGGTCGTGATGGAGGTGGGTGACGCCCCGGACGACCTCGATCCTGGCCTCGACCTGCTCGTTGTCGGCGGCCCCACCCATGCGCATGGCATGAGCCGCCCGCAGAGCCGCCAGAGTGCGGCGGACGATGTGCCGGCCGGGGTCGTCCCGAGCCGCACCGGGCTGCGGGAGTGGCTTGGCGCGCTGGGTCGCAGCCGGCCGGGATTGTCGGCCGCCGCATTCGACACCCGGTTCGACAAGCCCCGCTGGCTCACCGGGTCGGCGGCGGTCGGCGCGGCCCGGCTGCTCGGCCACCATCATTGCGTGCTGGTCGTGCCGCCGGAAAGCTTTTACGTGGAGCACGCGGCGGGCCCGCTCGCGCACGGGGAGCTGGACCGCGCCCGCCGGTGGGGCGAGAAGCTCGGCACCCGACAAGCCAGCGCGTCGGGTCACCATCCGGTGCCGTGACCCAGCCGGAAAGGCGTGCCCACCGGCCCAGGCGGTCGGGGCGGACGGCTCTGCCAGAGTGCCCCGGCCGACCGTTGTCCTAGAGATGGAGCGGTGCCGTTGCGTTGCCTGATCGGGAGACGCGTCAGGCCGGGGTTGGGGTCTGCGGTCAGAGCACCCGGGCGAGTTCGCTGAGCGCCGTGGCGACGCGAAGCTCGGGGGATGCGTCGAGTCCGAGTTCGTAGTGTCCGCGGCGCAGATTCTGGATGAACGCATGTCCGGCGATGATCAGCTGTGCGGTCTGGTCGGTTCGGAGCCCGCGCATGGGTCGTAGCCGATGTTTGAGCTGACTGTGATCGGCCTCAATGGGATTGTTGGCGTGCCGCTCGACATGATGCCAGGCCGAGGGGACGAGTTCATCGAGCACGGCGGGGTAGACCGGGGCGGCGTCGGTAACGACCTCGGTAGGCCTCACCTCCAGCACCCGCAGCGCCCGCAGAAAGAATTGCCGGGCCGCGACGGCATCGCGGCGAGCCGAGACCAGCACGTCAATCACCTGCCCGTGCTGGTCGACCGCCCGGTAGACGTAACGCCACACACCGTTGACCTTGACGTAGGTCTCGTCGACGAACCACCGGTCACCCGGTGAGTGGCGGGCGAACCGGGCGGCATCGGCCAACAGCGGGGTGAACCGTTGTACCCACCGAAACACGGTGACGTGATCGACCTCGACACCGCGTTCGGTGAGCAGTTCTTCCACGTCCCGGTAGGAGAGGTTGTAGCGCAGGTACCAGCGGACCGCGATGACGATCACCTCGGACGGGAAACGGAATCCGGTGAACGCCGACTTCGGCGGCGACCAGGGGCGACGACGGCTCGATAGCCTCACCGGTCAAGCCTGCCCCGGTCCCCGGACACAGGCAACGCAACAGCTCCGGCCAAAGTCGTGACCCCGGCGCCGCTCCCGGAGCGACCGCCCGGTGATCGGCCCTTGAGGACGTCCGGGAGATGTCACCCCGTTGCCGTGCCGAGCCGAGGTGGTACAGCCGCGGACGTAGGGATGCTCGTCGGACAAGCAGGCACCGAGTGGTCGGCCATCTACAACAGACGAACAGTGGAGGCTCTGCGCTCGCAAAGTGGCGTCACACCGCTCTCGGAGCCAGCATTAGTTTCCCGCGGATTCTGATTAGTACTCAGGGCCGACGTCGCCCCGCCGACACCAACCCGCACGGCGGCGGGACGGTCCTGGCTGGAAGTAGGGACATGGACTCCTTTACTCGGCTGAGTATGCTGGTGCGCGACCTGGGAGAACGTGCTTGAGCACGCCGCTGGGGCCGCCAACTACTGGGGGTCAAGGAGTCATCGGTTCGAATCCGGCCGTCCCGACGCAGGGGGGGGGCATTTCTCGCGATCATGCGATGCCCCGCTGGGGACCATTTGGGGACCTCAGGCCGGTGAGATGCGAAGACAGCGCCTCACCGGCGGCCCGGATCGACTGTCGATCTGGGTGCAGATACCGCTGAGTCGTCATCAGCGAGCCGTGGCCGGCGATCTTCCGCAGGACGTGCACCGGCACGCCGGCATCCGCCAGCCACGTCAGCCCGGTGTGCCGCAGGTCGTGCCGCCGCAGGTACTCGAAGCCCAGCGAGCTGACCACCTCATCCCAGTGCGTCGCGTCGCGCAGCACTGCCGTGCTGATCCGGCCGCCGCGAGAGCCGACGAACAGCCGCGCGTCATCGTCGGCCGCCCGGTCGAGCTTCGCGGCCACCACCGGCCGCAGTTCCTCGATGATGGGCACCTGCCGTGCCCGCTTGCCCTTGGTGCCCTTGTCGACCAGGCCGCCGGGGCCGGTGGTGGTCTGCCGGCGCACCGTCCACAGCCAGGTGTCCCGGTCGATGTCGCCCTTGCGCACGCCGGACACCTCACCGATCCGGGCCGCCGTGCCGGCCGCGAACATGACCACCTCACCCCAGCCGGGGTAG
>JBARAE010000649.1:0-5038 GCA_049791715.1 Micromonospora sp. | reverse complement strand
GCCCGGAGCACGGTCAGCGCGCCGAGCGCGAGCGTGCCGGCCAGCCAGACCCGGCCGGTGGCCCGGACCGCCGGAGCCCGGGGGAGCAGGGCCAGCGCCAGCGTGGGCGCGCCCACCAGCAGCACCGTGCCCAGGGCCACCAGCGGCCAGGCCCGCACCGCCCGGTCCAGGCCCGCCGCCAGCACCGCCTGGTCGACCCCCCAGCCGGCGAACTGCCCGACCAGCGTCAGCAACACCGCCCAGCACCCGGTCAACACCGCCGCGACCAGCGCCCACGGGTTGGTCCGGTCCGACCCGGTGACCGGCGGCGGGACGGGCGGACCGGCGGGTGGCAGGGGACCGACCTCCATGTCCGATACGGTACGGCCCGTCCGCTGCCTGCCGCGGCAGTGCCGGGAACGGTTACCGTGGACGGGTGCGCGACCCCAACGTGTCCCGATCAGTGGCCGGTCAGCTCTCCGTCGAGCGCCGCGCCGATGACCTGCGCCGACTCCGCGCCGAGCGGTTCGACGTCCTGATCATCGGCGGCGGGGTGACGGGAGCCGGAGCCGCGCTCGACGCCGCGTCCCGCGGCCTCAAGGTGGCCCTGGTGGAGGCACGCGACTACGCCGCCGGCACCTCGAGCCGGTCCAGCAAGCTCATCCACGGCGGCCTGCGTTACCTGGAACAGTTGGAGTTCCACCTGGTCCACGAGGCGCTCACCGAGCGGGGGCTGCTCGCCACCCGGCTCGCCCCGCACCTGGTCCGGCCGGTGCCGTTCCTGGTGCCGCTCCCCGCCGAGGGCGGGCTGCGTGACCTGCCGAAACGCTTCTTCCGTCGGTCCTACTACGGCGCCGGCGTGGCCACCTACGACGCATTCGCGGGGGTCTTCGGCGGGGGGCGCGGCATGCCGCTGCACCGGCACCTGACCCGCGAGGGAGCCCGCCGGGTGTTCCCCAGCCTCCGGACCGACAACCTCGCCGGGGCGATCCGCTACTACGACGGGCAGGTCGACGACGCCCGGCTGGTGGTGACCCTGGCCCGCACCGCCGCCAGCCTCGGCGCGACCGTGGTGACCAGCGCCCGGGCGGTCGGCCTGATCCGGCAGGCCCGCGAGGTGACCGGGGTCCGGGTGCGCGACCTGGAGGCCCCGGCCGGCTCGCGGGACGCCGAGTTCGAGGTGCATGCCCGCACGGTGATCGCCGCCACCGGCGTGTGGAGCGACGACATGTCGCGAATGCTCAACGACGTCGGGCTGCGGCCCGGGGTCCGGGTCCGGGCCTCCAAGGGGGTCCACCTGGTGGTGCCCCGCTCGGCGATCACCGGGGAGACCGGGCTGATCCTGCGGACCGCCACCAGCGTGCTCTTCGTGATCCCGTGGGGCGGCCACTGGATCATCGGCACCACCGACACCGACTGGCGGCTGGACCGCTCCCACCCGGCGGCCACCGCCAAGGACATCGACTACCTGCTGCAGCAGGTCAACGCCGTGCTGGACCGGCCGCTGACCACGGCCGACATCGAGGGCGTGTACGCGGGGCTGCGCCCGCTGCTCGCCGGCGAGGCGGATTCCACCTCCAAGCTCTCCCGGGAGCACGCGGTGGTCGAGCCGATGCTCGGGCTACTGCTGGTCGCCGGCGGCAAGTACACGACGTACCGGGTGATGGCCAGCGACGTGGTGGACCGGGCGGCGCGCCGGCTCGGGTCGGTACGCCCGTCGCGTACCGCCGATCTGCCGCTGCTCGGCGCCGACGGGTACGCGGCGATGTGGCGGGACCGGGCCGACCTGGCCCGCCGGCACGCGGTTCCGGTCGGTGTGGTCGAGCACCTGCTGGAGCGGTACGGCACCCTCACCCGGGACCTGCTCGCCCTGATCGACGCCGACCCGCTGCTCGGGTCCCCGCTCGCCGGCGCCCCGGAGTACCTGGCCGCCGAGGTGACGTACGCGGCGCGGGCCGAGGGGGCGCTGCACCTGGAGGACGTGCTGACCCGGCGTACCCGGATCTCCTTCGAGACCAGCCACCGCGGCCTGGAGTCGGCCGAGCACGCGGCCGAGCTGATGGGCGCGGTGCTCGGCTGGGACGACGCCGCCCGGGCGCGGGAGGTGGCGCACTACCGGGCGCGGGTGGAGGCCGAACGGCAGTCGCAGCTGATGCCGGACGACGTGACCGCCGACGCGGCCCGGCTGGGCGCCCCCGATGTCCGGGGGTTCGCGGCCGACCGGGGCGTGGACGGGGACACCGCGGACCTTCGCTCGTCCTCCCGCTGACCGATCCGCGCCGACACCTCTTCGGTGATCAACGCACGGCCACTCGGCCGGTTCCGGCGCACTCTACAGTGGGGTAGGTTACTCTGCGTGGTTCGCCCCTCATGGTCGCGCGTCATCCCTTTCTCGGCCGGCGTCCTGCTGGTGATCTCCCTGATCGGCTGCTCGGTGGTCGACCGGGCGGAGGGCGCCACCACCCGGCAGCAGACCGGATCGGCCCCGGCCGGGGCGAAACGGGTCTCGCTCGTCCAGCAGCTCGGCTCGGACGGCCCGGTGCGCTCACTCACCGTGGAGCCGGACGGAAAGTGGAACTGTGACGACTGTGCCGGTGACGGTGTCACCTCGACGGGCGCGCTCGCGCCGGACCAGGTGCAGCGCTTGCAGGGGATGCTCGTCGACCCGGCGCTGGCGAAGGAGACCGACGAGGCCCGCCGGTACCAGCGGACCTGCATCGACGCGCTGACCTCCACCCTGCTCATCCCGCCCGGCCTGACCGTCACCCAGCAGGACTGCCCGGGCGAGGAGCCGCCTGCGGTCGCGGGCGAGATCCTGCTGCTGCTCACCCAGGCCACCCCGGCCGAGCCCACCGCCTGAGCTGCCGTCAGAGCACCTTGCCCGGGTTGAAGAGCCCGGTCGGGTCCAGTGCTGCCTTGATCGCCTGATGCACCCGGACCCCGACGGGCCCGATCTCCCGGGCCAGCCAGTCCCGCTTGAGCAGCCCGACGCCGTGCTCGCCGGTGCAGGTGCCGCCCAGTTCCAGCCCCAGCCGCATGATCTCGTCGAACGCCCGCCGGCCGCGCTGCATGCTCGCCGGATCGGCCCGGTCCACCACGATGTTCGGGTGCATGTTGCCGTCGCCGGCGTGCCCGACCACGCCGATCGGCACGTCGCACTCCTCGGCGATCCGGGCCACACCGTCCAGCAGCGCCGCGAGGGCGCCGCGCGGCACCGCCACGTCGTCGATGACCAGGCCGCCGTTGCCGCCCGGGTACCTGTCCGCGGCGTACTTCTCCATCGCCGGGTGCGCGAGCCGGCGGGCCTGCAGCAGTCCGGCCGCCTCCACCGCGTCGGTGGCCGCGTAGACCTCGTCGGCACCGGCCGCCCGGCACACCTCGGCGATCCGAGCCAGGTCTTCGGGCGCCCGCGCGCCGGTGTCCACGGCGGCCAGCAGCAGCGCCTGGGCGTCGGTGCGCAGCCCCATCGGCTGGTACGCCTCGATGGCGGCCAGGTGCGTCCGGTCCAGCAGTTCCAGCAGGCTGGGGCTCAGGCCCCGCTCGGCGATGCCGGCCACCGCCGAGCCGGCCGCGCTGGTGGAGGGGAAGACGGCCACCAGGGTCAGCGACTCCTCGGGCGCGGGGCGCAGCGACACGGTGACCTCGGTGATCACCCCAAGGGTGCCTTCCGAGCCGACGAAGAGCCGGGTGAGGTCGTACCCGGCGACGCCCTTGGCGGTACGCCGACCGGTGCGCAGCACCTCCCCGGAGGCGAGGACCACCTCCAGGCCCAGCACGTACTCGGTGGTGACGCCGTACTTGACGCAGCACATGCCGCCGGCGTTGGTGGAGACGTTCCCGCCGATGGTGGAGGACTCCCAGGAGCCCGGGTCGGGCGGGTAGTAGAGGCCGTGCTCCCGGACCGCCCCGGCCAGGGTGGCGTTGACCACGCCCGGCTGCACCACGGCGATCCGGCTCACCGGGTCGATCTCCAGAATCCGGTCCATCGCCACGGTGCTCAGCACCACCGCGCCGGCCACCGCGTTCGCGGCGCCGGCCAGGCCCGTCCGCGCGCCCTGCGGCACCACCGGTACGCCGTGCCGGGCCGCCGCGCGGACCACCGCGACAACCTCCTCGGTGCTGCGGGGCCGGGTCACCACGAGTGGCGTACCGGCCGCACAGAGGTCGGCCTCGTCCCGCTCGTGCATCCGGAGCAGGTCGGGGTCGGTGAGCACGGCGGCATCGCCGAGCGCGGCGCGCAAATCGTCGAGGAGAGGGGTACCGGCCATGCGGGGAAGGCTAGGTCGTCCGGCGGCTGATCATCAACCGTCCCGCCCGCGGGTTAGATTTGCCGCCATGCTGTACGTGGACCGGCCGACCGTGCCGTGGCGGGGACGGCTCTGGTCGCACTTGATCAGCGACGTCTCGTACGCCGAGCTGCACGTCTTCGCCGAGGCGCTCGGCGCGCCCCGGCGCGGCTTCGACCGCGACCACTACGACATCCCGGCCGAGCGGTTCCCGATGGCAGTCTGGCTCGGCGCCCGGGTGGTGCCCAGCCGGGAGCTCGTCCGCCTGCTCCGGGACTCCGGTCTCCGCCGCCCGAAACACCTGTCCCGCCCCGGCTCCCGCGATCGCGCAGTTCGGGCCCTCGATCGGCGGTGATCTGCGGCTGTCGCCGGGGCCACCCGTGGTCGATCGCGGCGGTGGGGGTCAGCGCAGGGTGCCCAGCTCGCGGGTGAGGTTGGCGCGGGCGGGGGCCTCCCAGCGCGCCGCGAGCGGGGGAAGGCGGAACAGAGCCGGCAGGGCGAGCAGTCCGTCGAGCACCCGGGCGCGGCCGGCGCGGAAGTCCGGCTCCGGCACGTGCCCGTACTCCCGGCGGACGGCGGCGGCGTAACGGTCGTACTGCATCGGGTCGCCGGCCAGCACCGCGAGGTCGGCGTCGCAGAGCAGGGCGCCGTCCGGGTCGTCCGGAGACACCGCGTGGCCGGCGGTGAGCAGGACCAGGCGGCCCACCTCGGCCACCGCGTGGGGTGGGAGCCCGGCGTCGGCGAGCAGCGCGCCGCCGAGCGCCGCGCTGGCC
>JBARAE010000648.1:0-15260 GCA_049791715.1 Micromonospora sp. | reverse complement strand
GAATTGTTGTTACATCGCCGGCGCGCTGCGCCCGCGCTCGTCTCCCGGGTAGCTGACCACCGGGCTGGTGCCGTACGAGCCGACGACCGGGGTGCCGGCCTCGTTGATGGTGCGTTCGATACCGCCGCTGCCGTCGAGGAAGACGGTCACCATGTCGTGGAAGCGCACGCCCGCCCGGCGGGGCACCTCGATGGCCCGGTCGCAGCGGATGTCGACGCCCTGGTTGAAGTAGGAGTAGACGCCGAGCCCCCACGCCTCGTGTTCCCGGACGTGCCCGGCGACCTGGTACGAGGCCCAGCCCCGTCCGGTCGGGCTGCTCCAGGCGGCCTGGCTCGGTGGGTCGTAGGGCAGCTCGCTCTGGTAGAAGACCGTCCGGCCCCGCTCGCCGTTCCAGATCGTCTGCCACCGCTGGTAGTGCTCGACGAAGAGCCCGTACGCGATCACGTCGTCGCCGTTGACCACCACGCCGGTGTCGGCGGTGTTCGAGGTCCAGCCGATGCCGTTGCCGTGGTCGCCACGCCAGGCCCAGATGTTGTCGATGAGGGTGTGCCGACTGTTGACCACCAGGCTGGTCACCGCCCGGCCGACCCCCGGTCCGCCGATGCGGAAGAAGACGTCCTGCAGCGAGATCGGGTTGGTGGCGTGCGAGCCGTGGCTGTTCGGCTTGCCGACCTCGACCAGCACCTCCGACTCCACCGGCCCCGCGTCGACCAGCACGCCGGCGATCCGTACGCCGTCCACATCCTCGATCTGCAGGGCGGCGTCGCCGGTGGTCGGGGCGAGGCTGGGCATGCCGAGGCCGAGCACGACGGTGTCCGGGTGCTTGACGCGCAACGCCCGGTCCAGGTGGTACACGCCCGGGGTGAGCAGGAGGTGGCGTCCCCGGGACAGCTCCTGGTTGATCGTCTCGGCCGAGTCGGTCGGCCGGGCGAGGTAGAAGTCGTCGAGCGACAGCGAGGGCACCGGGCCGGCTCCCGCGCCCCAGGTGGTGCCGGCGGTGTCGTGGCGCAGCGCTGGTACGGCCACCCGCCAGGCGCCGTCGCCGTCCACGAAGAGGTACGGCTTCTCCCGGGTGACCGGGCTGGTGGGCAGCGTGGTGTACGGCGGGTTCGGGAAGCCCTGCGCGGGGGCCCCGAGCACCCCGGAGAAGACCTGGTTCCAGACCCCGTTGGTCCAGTCGCCGCCGAGTTCGCTGTCCCGGGTCAGCCACTGCTGCTGGGAGCCGTTGATGGTGATGCCGTCGACCTTGGAGTCGGCGATGTACCCGCCGCTGGAGTAGCCGCCGTTACCCGGCTCGAGCCAGAGGATGCCGCGGATGTGCACGCGACGCATCGGCGACGCCTGCGAGACGGCCCACTGGTTCGACCAGTCGGTCGGGGTGACGGAGAGGTTCTCCGCCGAGCGCCAGAAGTTGGTGAGCGCGGAGATGCCGGCCGGCGAGTTCGGGTCGGGCTGGCCGACGACGCGGACCGCCCCGTGGATCTCCACGTCGTCCGGGTGGGCGCCGAGGCCGGCCACCGTCGTGTAGTAGCCCAGCCTCGCGTTGACGTCGTACCGGCCGGGCTTGAAGAGCACCGCGTACCGGTCGGCGCCCATCTCGTTGTGCTCCTGCGCGGCGAAGAGGCGGTCCAGCGTGGACTGGATCTCCGCGGCCGGGGTGGACGGGTCGTACACGAAGACGTGGGGGCCGAAGTCGGGGTCGGGCCGGCCGGCCTCCGACGGCGCGGCCGAGGCTCGCCCGGGCCCGAGCCCGGCGGCGGTGACGGACGCGGCGGAGGCGGCGGCGAGGGTGAGGAAACGGCGGCGGGAAGGGTCGAGTGGTCTCATCGGCCTGCCTGTCGGTGGGTGGTGGGACGGGTCGAGAGAGCGCTCTCACGACCGGACCCCCTGTTCCTACCTCATCGACGCGTGCCGCGCCAGACGTCACCGGTTCCGGAACGTCAGCGCGCGTCGTAGCGGGCCTGGGCCGCCTCCACCTCCGCGAGATGCCGCATCGCCCACGTCTCCAGACCGGCGACCAGGTCGATGAGGCTGCGCCCGAGGTCGGTCAGCGCGTAGTCCACCCGCGGCGGCACACCGGCGTGCAGCGTGCGGGTGACGATGCCGTCGCGCTCCAGACCGCGCAGGGTCTGGGTGAGCATCTTCTGGCTGATGCCGTCGATCCGCTCGGCCAGTTCGCCGTAACGCTTGTCGCCGTGGGCGAGGGTGAGCACGATCAGCATGCTCCAGCGGTCGCCGATCCGGTCCAGGACCTTGCGGCTGCCGCAGTTGCGGTTGAACGGGTCCGCCTGCACGGCTCACTCTCTTTCAGTGCGTATCGAACTTCAAGGTGCCCACTCTCCAACGGGAAGTACAGCATCGGTGTTCCCGTTGGCGTGGGAAGAAGGGTCTGTCACCAGCACAGGGAGTCTTGATGTCCATCGTCGTCACCGGCGCCACCGGCCAGCTCGGTCGCCTGATCATCGAATCGCTGCTCGATCGGGGCGTACCCGCCGACCAGATCGTGGCGCTCGGCCGGGACGTCGACCGGCTCGCGGCCCTCGCCGGGCGCGGGGTGGTCACCCAGCGGGCCGACTACGACGACCCCGAGTCGCTCCAGGCGGCCTTCGCGGGCGCCGAGAAGCTGATGTTCGTCTCCGGCAGCGAGGTCGGTCAGCGCATCGTCCAGCACGGCAACGTGGTCACCGCCGCCAAGGCGGCCGGCGTCGGGCTGGTCGTCTACACCAGCATCGCGAAGGCGGACACCTCCAGCCTGGTGCTCGCCGCCGAGCACAAGGCGACCGAGCAAGTGATCCGAGACTCCGGGCTGCCCCACGTCTTCCTGCGCAACAGCTGGTACCTGGAGAACTACACGGCCCAGCTGCCGACGTACCGCCAGCACGGCGTGGCGGGCGCCGCGGGTGACGGCCGGGTCAGCGCGGCCACCCGCGCGGACTACGCCGAGGCCGCCGCCGTGGTGCTGACCACCGAGGGCCACACCAACCGGGTGTACGAGCTCGGTGGTGCACCGTTCACCCTGACCGAACTGGCCGCCGAGGTCTCCCGGCAGACCGGCGACACCGTCTCCTACGTCGACCTGCCGGTCGACAAGTACACCGAGCTGCTGGTCGCGGCCGGACTTCCCGAGGGGTACGCCGCCGTGCTCGCCGACGGCGACCGTGGTCTCGCGCAGGGCGAGCTGGAGGTCGGGGACGATCTCGCGAAGCTGCTCGGCCGCGCGCCGACCACGCTTGCCGACGCGATCCGCGCCGCGCTCTGACCGCCGTCGTCGCCGCCCCGGGGCGTTCCCGTCCGGGGCGGTGGCGCCTCGCGTCAGGCGCGCTGCTCGCGCAGCTTCACCAGGTCGTCGACGAGGGCCTCCACGTAGTCGGCGGTCTCCTCCCAGCGGGTCACCGGGACGCACTGGATGCCCATGGCCTTCACCGGGTAGTCGTTGCCGCCGTGGTCCAGCCGGTCGCCGACGAAGAGGACGTTGTCCAGCTTCAGCTCCAGGCACTCCAGCAGCTTGCGCATGCCGTACGCCTTGTCCACGCCCTTGCGGGTGACGTCGATCGAGGTCGAGCCGCCGCCGCGCACCTCCAGGTCGGGCAGCTTCTCGGCGACCGCCTCCCGGAGCGTGCGCTTCTTCGAGCCGTCCGGGTCCCAGCCGTACTTCTCCGTCGGCGGGGCGGACTGGCCCAGCGCCGAGAAGGTGATCTGGCTGCCCCGGTCCTCGATCACGTCGCCCCAGGTCTTGTCCTCCCAGAGGTTCAGCGCCTTCGCCGACTCGGTGAGCGCCTCGACGATCCGGGCCTTGTCCGCTTCGCTGAGGTCCTCCGCGTAGACCTGCCGCCAGTCCGCGTCCTGCCACCGGTAGTAGCGGGTGCCGCAGGTGGGCATCAGGTGCAGCCGGTGCCGCTGCTCCTCGGTGAGGTCCAGGTGGGCCAGCACCTGCATCTCGAACTGCTCGAAGCGGCCGCCCGAGATGATGAGGACGTCGACCTCGGTGAGCAGGTGGCCGAGCAGTTCCGCCATGCGACGATCGATCTGGGACTTGGAGACCGCCAGGGTGTCGTCCAGGTCGAACGCCACCACTCGAAGATCGTTCATCACGTACCACCATGTCATCGCGGGCAGGCCAGGTCTAGCAGCGTACCGACGGCACCTGTCCCGTACCCGCGAGACCCGCTTGTCAGGTTCCCGCCGGCCTCGACAGGTGACCCGGGTCGGGCAGTGCCGCACGGCGGCGGATCAGGTGGTCGCGTTCCACCTCGCTGGTGGTGAGGGCGAGTGCGGCGTCGTACGCGACCAGGGCATCCCCGCTGCGGCCCGCGCGGGCCAGCAGCTCGGCCCGTACCACGTGAAATGGCTGGTACGCCGGCAGGTCGAGCCGGTCGAGGAGGTCGAGCGCGACCCGGGGGCCGTGCAGTTCCGCCACGGCGACCGCCCGGTTGAGGGCGACCACCGGAGTGGGCTGAAGCGCCAGCAGGTGGTCGTACAGGGCCAGGATCTGCGCCCAGTCGGTCTGGTCCGCGGTGGCGGCGTCGCTGTGCACGGCGTTGATCGCGGCCTGGATCTGGTACGGGCCGGGAGCGCCCCGGCGTAGGCAGGCGCGGACGAGCGCGCGGCCCTCGGCGAGCAGGGCCGGGTCCCAGCGGCTGCGGTCCTGGTCGGGCAGCAGCACCAGGGTGCCGTCGGCGGCGGTGCGGGCCGGCTGCCGGGCCTGGAGCAGGAGCAGCAGCGCGAGCAGACCGGTGGCTTCCGGCTCGTCGGGCATGAGCTCATGCAGGAGCCGCGCCAGCCGGATCGCCTCGCCGCACAGCTCCGCGTCGACCAGCGTGCCGCCCTCGGCGATCCACCCGGCGTTGAAGACGAGGTAGATGACCGCCATGACCGGCCGGAGCCGGTCCGGCAACTCGGCCTCGGTGGGCACCCGGTACGGGATGCGGGCGTCGCGGATCTTGCGTTTCGCCCGGACCAGCCGCTGGGCCAGGGTGGCCTCCGGCACCAGGAAGGCCCGCGCGATGGTGGGCGTGTCCAGCCCACCGAGCAGCCGCAGGGTGAGCGCCACCTGGGCCGGCTGGGCCAGCGCCGGGTGGCAGCAGGTGAACATCAGTCGGAGGCGGTCGTCCGGCACGGCGCTGTCCTCCTCCGGCTGGTCGTCGAGGCGTTCCTGGAGTCGTACAGCCCGTTCCTGCCGCTCCTCGCGCATGGTGTCCCGGCGCAACCGGTCGATGGCGCGGCGGCGGGCGGTGGTGACGATCCAGCCGCCCGGGCTCGGGGGCACCCCGTCCCGGGGCCACCGGTCGGACGCGACCAGGAAGGCGTCCTGGACCGCCTCCTCGGCGAGGTCGATGTCCCCGAGGAGACGGACCAGCGTGGCCACCACCCGCCCGTGCTCCGCGCGGAAGACGGCGGCGATGCGGTCGCCGACGTCGACGCGGTCGGCCACCCTCAGACGTCGGACTGGAACGGGCGGACCTCGACCGGGTTGACGCAGGCCACGCTCGCCTGGCGGGCCCACTCCAGCGCCTCGTCCAGGTCGGCGGCCTGGATGACCCAGAAGCCGCCGAGGTGTTCCCGGCTCTCCGGGAACGGCCCGTCGGTGGTCATCACCTGACCGTTCGAGACGGTGACGACGGTGGCCGTGTCCGATGGGCAGAGCCCACCGGCGAACACCCAGGCACCCTTCTCCTGCAGCGTCCGGTTGAACGCGTCCACCGCCGCGAACGCCTGCTGCATCTCCTCGGCGGGCGGCGCGGGTGCGCCGTCCACGCCGTACACGCTCAGCAGGTACTTGGTCTGTGCCATCGTCATCCCTCCACCGAGCCGAAGACCGGCGCGCCGGCGGTCTCGTAGGTCAGCATGGTCACGCCGCTGCCGGACGTCCGGCTGTCCGCAAGCCGCAACCCGGCGGGCGTCACGCCGTCGGCGAAGAGTCGCTGTCCGCGGCCCAGGACCACCGGGAAGATCAACAGATGGTACGCGTCGATCAGCCCTTCCCGCATCAACGACTGGGCGAGCCGGCCGCTGCCGTGCACCTGCAGTTCGCCGCCGGGGCGCTCCTTGAGCTCGGTGACCGCCTTCGCCAGGTCGCCCTCCAGGCGCTGGCTGCCCGACCAGGTCAGCTCGTCGGTCCTGGTCGTGGCGACGTACTTCGGCAGCCGGTTGAGCGGATTGTCGGGACCACCCTCCGCCGGGTCGGTGACGTGCGGCCAGTAGGCGGCCATGATGTCGTACGTGCGGCGGCCGAACAGGAATGCGTCGGCCCGCCCGAGGACCTCGCCCATGTACTGGCCGACCGCCTCGTCGAAGTGCGGCGGCAGCCAGCCGCCCAGGTCGAACCCGCCTTCGCGGTCCTCGTCCGGCCCGCCGGGTGCCTGCATGACGCCGTCCAGGGTCAGGAAAGTGGTGACGGTGAGTCGCACGGTTCCTCCTTCAGTCGCCGGCCTCGCGCCGGCCCTCACCATGTCCACGGCCGGGCGGCACACCAATTCGACACCACGACGCTGGAACTGACGTGACCTGGGTCACATCAGCGTCCCCGTCGACTCGTCAGCGGCGGGCGTCCAGCAGCCGGTCGAGGTTCACCGCCGTGCTGATGAGGGACAGGTGGCTGAACGCCTGCGGAAAGTTGCCGGCCTGCTCGCCGGTCGGCATGATCTCCTCGGAGTACAGACCCAGCGGGCTGCTGTAGGTGAGCATCTTCTCGAAGGTCAGCCTGGCGTCGTCGAGCCGTCCCGACTCGGCCAGGGCCTGGACGTACCAGAAGGTGCACATGGTGAAGGTGCTCTCGTTGCCGGGCAGACCATCGGGCGAAGCGGCCGGGTCGTAGCGGTACACCAGGCTGTCGGAGACGAGTTCGGCCTCCATGGCCCGCAGGGTCGACTGCCACATCGGGTCGGTCGGCGCGACGAACCCGACGGAGTTCATGGCGAGCAGCGAGGCGTCCAGCACGTCGCACGCGTAGTGCTGCACGAAGGCGCCGCGTCCAGGGTGGAAGCCGCGAGCCATGATCTGCTCGTAGATGCGGTTCCGGACGTTCGCCCACCGGCTGGTGTCGGCCGGGCGTCCATGCCGGTCCGCGAGGCGGACGGCCCGGTCCAGCGCCACCCACGACATCAGGCGCCCGTAGGTGAAATCCTGGCGCCCGCCGCGGGTCTCCCAGATCCCTTCCTCAAGCTGGTTCCAGTGGTCGCAGAGCCAGTTCACCAACTTCACGGTGTTCAGCCAGCCCTCGTGAGAGGTCTTCAGGCCGCCGCCGTCGGCGAGGTGGAGGGAGTTCAGTGGCTCGCCGTAGATGTCGAGCTGCAGTTGGTCCGCCGCACCGTTGCCGATGCGCACCGGCGCGGATCCGCGGTACCCCTCGAAGTGGTCGAGCACCTCCTCGGTGAGATCGGGTGCGCCGTCGACGCGGTACATGATCTGGAGCGGCATGTTCCCTTCCCCGGCGTCCCGGACGCGGTCCCCGACCCAGTGCTGGTACTGCCACGCCTCGTCGGTGAAGCCCAAGCTGAGCAGCGCGTGCACCGAGAAGGACGCGTCGCGGATCCAGGTGTAGCGGTAGTCCCAGTTGCGTTCGCCGCCGATCTGCTCGGGCAGCCCGGCGGTGGGAGCGGCGATCAGCCCGCCGGTGGGGGCGTACGTCATGAGTTTGAGCGTCATCGCGGATCGCTCGACCATCTCCCGCCACCGGCCGGTGTAGCGCGAGCAGTCGAGCCACCGCCGCCAGAAGTCGCGGGTCTCCTCGAGCAGCTCACCCACCTCGCCCGGAAAGTAGCAGCGCGGCGGGTCGGGGGACGCCGTCTCGAGGACCATGCCGCCCGCCTCGCCCTCGCGCAGCGTGGTGATCGCACAGACGCCTTCCCCGCTACGCCGGATTTCCGGCTGCTCATCGGAGAGTGGTTCGGCATACCGGACGCGGTTCAACGTGAGGGAGAGGGACGGGCTGCGGAAGACACTCCCGTCCGGATACGGCTCGAACTGGTGCGGGTCCCGTCCGTAGTTGAACCGGGGCCGGCAGTCGATTCGGAACCGCATCGTCCCGCGCACCATCCGGAGCATGCGAACGATCCGGTGGCGGTCGGTGGCGCGATCCCCCGCGACGGGCATGAAGTCCACGAGTTCACCCACCCCGTCCGCGCTGAGGAAGCGGGTGATCAGGATGGGCGTTCCCGGCAGGTCCAACTGCTTGCTGACGTACTCGACGCCCTCCGGCGAGATCCGGAAGTAGCCGCCCCGGTGCCGGTCGAGCAGGCCGCCGAACAGGCTCGGCGAATCGAAGCGGGGAGCGCAGAACCGCGGCACCACCGCGCGCTTGAACTCCACCAGCTCCCAGTCCAGCGTCCCGTCCATCGCCACCAGCGCGGCGGTCTGCAGGTCACCGATCAGGCCGTGGTCCTCCACGGGGGGAGACCGTGTCCACCAGACCTCCCCACCTCCGGGTTCACCGGCTGCGCGACTACCCCTGACCGGCCGGGACACACGTTCGGGCGGGATCAGGTGCGCTGCGATCGTTGAACCGGCCGGCGCAGTAGCCGAGCCGCCCCAGGATGAGCAGGTGCGGCCCGAAAGCCGGAGGGGGCGGAGCAGTAGCTGCTGATCAAGGCTGTGACCTGGTGCCCCCGGCAGGATTCGAACCTGCGACACACGGTTTAGGAAACCGATGCTCTATCCCCTGAGCTACGAGGGCGCGAGCGCCTAGTCTAGCGACCTGGGCGTTCACCTGGGGTGGCAGGGAGTGGCACCCGTTCACCCACGTTCCCCGCGCCCCCGTTCTCGCAGCCCAGGAGCACACCCCGAGCACACGAACCCCGGTTTGCGACCGGCGGTCGCCCGGAGTGACCCGCGTTGGCACCGGTTCACCCACGTTGGCATCGGCTGGAGAGCACACACCGCGCACATCATCGAAGATCAACGGTCTTCCCGTCCGGACACCTTCTGTAGGCGCCGCCACCAGAGAACCATGGAGCGCTCGCTCCGGGTTCGCTCGGACCCGCCGCGATTCCGACCATGACAGCCCGCAAGCGTCCGCACATGGCTCCCCTCTGTGTCATCCATGAAGGAGCGGGGCCGGTCAAGTCTCGGGTTTTGACCTGCTGACGTTGTTTTTTCCGGTTCCGGCAATGGGTTTTGGGCAGGCGTGTGTGCGATGCCGGGGTCAACGGCTGGGCCGTAGGCCCACCCCGCAGGGGCTTGGCCTTGACGCCGGCGCCGTGCGCGCCATGCTGGTGATGCCCGGAAGACGGCGTTGTGGGTGTGGTCGCGTCACCAGTTCCGACCGATGTCGGAAGGGCAGGTCGAGGAGTTCGGCTGCCGGTCATCCATTCGCCCTGCGGGTTCGGGGCATGGTGGTTTGCGACCGTGACCGGACGGGGTCAATCAAGCGGGCGGCCTCGCCGTCGGCCGACGGGGGTCAGACACAGAACGACCTCGCGTCCGGTCACGTCCGAACCTGCTCACGCCGCCGCCTTGGCCGGTGCGAGGGCGCGGATGTGCCCGTCGCGCAGGCCGTAGTAGACGAGGGTGAGCAGCTTGCGGGCCACCGCGACGGTGGCGATGTTGCGTCCACGGCGCTCGGCGATGGCCGCCCGTCGGGAGACTAGCCAGCCGGCGCGGTGCGGGACGCTGTGGGCGGCCTCGACCGCGGCCCACCGCACCAGCGTGGAGCCTTGTTTGGTGATCCGTCCCCGGTGCACGACAAGGTCGGACTCGCGGTGCCGCGGGGTCAGCCCGGCCCACGAGGTCAGCTGCGCCGGTCCGGGGAACCGGTCGACCTCGCCAATCTCGGCGACGAACACCGCCCCCAGCACCGGACCGACACCGGGGATGGCCTGAATCGCGGTGTAACCGGCGTGCCCGGCAAGTCTGGCCCGGATCGGTCCGGCGACCGCGTCGATCTCGAAGTCGACCGCGTCGATCAGCCGGCACAGCGAGGACACCCGCCCCCGGTAGGCGCCGTCCAGTGGTGCCCGGGCTAGCAGTTCCCGCCCACCAACGCCGAACAGATCCGACACCGGGATGTGCACGCCCTGTTTGGCCAACACCGCATGCACCGACGCCTTCAGGCCGCTGCGCCAGGCGACCAGCTTGGCCCGATACCGCACCAGCTCCCGCAACTCCCGCACCGCCGGCGGCGCCGGATACGCCTCCGGCAGCCTGCCCATGCGCAGCAGATCCGCCAGGTCGGCGGCGTCACGGGCGTCGTTCTTCACCCGCCGGTAGGCGAACCCTTTCACCCCCAACGGATGCGCCAAGTGCACCTGGGCGCCGGCCGCGGTCAGCACGTCCGCCGCCCAGTACCAGCCATAGGTGGCCTCCAGAACCACCTCCGGGTCGGGACCGGCCTTGGCGATCTCCAACCCCAGCGCGACCGGGTCGTTGTCGATCCGCACCGTGTCGAGTTTCTCGCCCGTCTCGGTCATCCGCACGATCACCGAACGGCGCCGGTGCAGATCGATACCCACGATCTGCCGGCCGTCGTACTCTGCCTGCATGAGGGGCCTCCTTCGTCGTGAGACGTGAGCACCCCGAGCATCCCGCCCGGGACCCACGAGGAGCGAGGCCCCGCTCCTTCATGCCATCAAGACACCGCCGGGAGGAGAGTTCTATCCTGGGTCTCGGCGGGTCCGGGAAGTGACTTCTCCGAAGAGCCGGCTGGGGGATGAGAGTCGGTCACGCTGGAGTCAGTAGTCGTTCCCCGGTGTCCTCCCGGGCTCGCCGCCGTGGCCACCGCGTCGCTGATCATGCACCGGTAGACGATGTCGGACAGGCGTCGTTTCAGCGCGCGCATCGCTTCCATCGATGTCTTGCTGGAGACTTTCTTCCGGTCGACGTAGGCGCGCCCTTCGGTGGGGTTGCGCAGCTGGACGGTGGCCATGATGTGCAGCACCCGGTTGATCTGCCGGTTCCCGGCGCGGGAGAGCCGGTGTCGTACCTGGTCGCCGGAGGAGGCGTCGATGGGGGCGGTGCCGTTCCAGGACGCGAAGTGGGCCCGGTTCGGGAAGCGGGTGATGTCGCCGACCTCGACCAGGAGCCGGGCGGCGCCGGATGGTCCGATGCCGTGCAGGTCCATCAGGGTGGTGCCGGTGGCCGCGACGAGGTCCTTCAGTTCCTTGTCTGCTTCCTTGGAGCGTTGGTAGACCCGTTCGAGGTCGCTGATCAGTTCCGCGGCGACCCGGCGTCGGGCCTTGCCGACCACGTCACGGGGTCGGACCGTGGCCAGCAGTGCCTTGGCCTGGGCGGCGGACAGGCTTTTCTTCGCCCCGCCGGGGATCAGTTCCAGCAGTAGTTGGTGCAGTTGGGAGACCATCCGGGTGTGGTCCTCGCCGAGGGAGCGGCGCCGGTCGACCAGGACGCGCAGCAGGGCGAGTTGTTCGTCGTTGACCAGCGGGCGCAGCCCGGCCATGCGGGTGCCGACCAGCGCGATGGAGTGGGCGTCGGTGGCGTCGGTCTTGCGGCCCTGCCCGGTGGCGAACACCCGCGCCCTGGCGGACAGCTTCGGCGGGACGTCGACGACCTGTTCGCCGTCGGTCAGTAGCCGGTTGGCGATGTGCCGGCCGATGCCCTGGCAGCCTTCGATCGCTCAGACCCGGTTCGGCCACTGGCTGGCGTACTTCTTCATTGCCGTGTAGCCGTCGCGGTCGGTGTCGAACCGGCCGCCGCCGACGACGGTATCGTCGCGGGCCATGACCTCGATTGTGGCAGAGCGCTTGTGCGGGTCCATCCCGATGACCACGCGATCTGACGTGACGCTCAACGGGTCCTCCGATGCTCGATCCACCTGGGTTGTCGAGCCGGGAGGCCAACGCTACTTCGAGCCGAGCAAACCCCTCTTGAGCCTCTCCCCGCCCTAGGCGGCGCCCGGGACTGCGCAGGCCAGATGAGAGCCACACGACCAGCGTGGGCAGCCGAAATGAGAGCGACAGCCCGGGCGCCTCGACCGAAGCCTGGCCGGGCAACGGCCGCAGGTCAATGAAACAAGTAGCCGAGATGAGGATGTCTTGTTTCGGTGACCACAGCAACTGGCGAACGGGCATTCGATGCCGTCGTCCGGGGCGGCGCCTCCCCGAATGGCGCCACACGTCCTACTATTACGTCGCACGGTATACCGCGCGACGTAAGGAGTGCCGGATGGTGGCCAGGTTCGCCGAGCCCAGCGTGCTCATCCTCACCAGCCTTTCCAGCGGCCCTAAACATGGCTACGCGCTGATCAAGGACATTGAGCAGATCGCCGGCGCGACGCTGGGCCCCGGCACGCTCTACGGCGCACTGAGCAGGCTTGAGCAGCGTGGCCTGATCGAGCCGTTGCCGGTGCAAGACCGGCGGCGTCCTTACCGGATCACCCCTGCGGGCGCCGCTGCGGCCCGCACCTACTTGGAGCACGTCCAACGAGTGGCCGCGGTCGGGCTCAGGCGATTGGCGGCGCTCACGTGAGGTGGCTGATCCGCCTCTACCCGGCCCGCTGGCGCAAGCGGTACGGCGGTGAACTCGAACAACTGGTGCAGGATCTGCGACCGTCCACCTCCACCGTGGCCGTCGCAGTCGACCTCGTCAAAGGCGCTCTCGACGCCCATCTCCAGCAGGGGTTTGATATGCGGATGTCGGACCGGAGGGCAATCAGGCGCGGCATGTTGATCGCCGGGGCCATGTGGCTCGGCCTCTCGGTCGAGATTTTCCTGTCCAACGTGGTGTTTCCGTCGAAGTCCGACGAGGACGGGATCTCGTTGCTCGTGTCGTACCTGTGCATCTTCGCCGCGCTGTTTCTGACCGGCGTGCTCGCCGCCCGGGACGGCGCCGGCCGCAAGGGCCAGGTGCTGACCGGCCTCGTCGCCGGCGCGATGATCGGCACGCTCACCGTCGCCACCTTCGCCCTCGTCGACAACGTCTGGCTCGACATCGTCGCCCATCAGCAGGCGAAGATCGATGGGTTCGCCCACAGCGGCGCGGCGTCGATGCGCGAGTACATCAACGACGGCCTGGTCGGCGCCGCCGTGTTCCTCACCGTTGCGCTGGGGGTCTTCGGAGCGGCGCTGAGCCTGTTCGGTGGCCTGGTCGGCCGCGAACCTCCGTCATCCTCGTCGGCGATGGCCGTCAAGCGAACGAGGTCGTAGCGGCACCGGCCAATGTGGAGGAGCCGATCCGCACGTATCTGCCGCGATCCGCGTGCTATGGACCCCGTCACGGCGACCGCATCCTTCGGCGTCCGGACATGCCGATGAGCGGATGGCCGTATAGGCTCCCAGCGAAAGCGCCGATCGACCCGATGGACTGAGCCGTGCCCGACCGGCCTGAGATTGTGTGCATCTGCGGCTCTACCCGGTTCGCGGAAGAGATGCTCGCGGCGAACCGCGACCTGACCTTTGCGGGTGTCATCGTCGTCGCACCAGGCGTCTTCACCCATCGCGAACCAGACGAGAAGATCACCGACGAGCAGAAGGCCACGCTGGACGCACTCCACCTGCGAAAAATTGACCTGGCTGACCGGGTCCTGGTGATCAACCCCGGCGGGTATATCGGCGAGTCCACGAGCCGGGAGATCGCGTACGCCCGCGCCACCGGCAAGCCGGTCTCATTTACAGATCCCGTCTGACCGAATCCTCGCCGTTCTGCTCCTCGTGCGAGTGCACTCATCTAATGGGTTCCGTCAGCCTGCTGGTGCAGGATGGCTCCGGTAGCGGCTGGCGGGTCAGCACTCCACTCTTCAGGCCTTCGAGGCCTTGCGGCAGACCGTGCGCCCGCTGGTCGTGAGGAGGCTGGACAGCTGATGGGATGACGTGCCCCGGCGGTTTGCGGTGAGCACTTGGCCATTAGATCGCTGGGGTCTCTTCCGCGCTGCCATGGACGGTGTGGTCCATAGAGGAAGAGAGGCGTGATGCTGTTCCTGGGAGACGACTGGGCCGAGGACCACCACGACGTCGAACTCGTTGACGGCAACGGTGGCAAGCTGGCCCGTAAACGGCTACCCGAAGGCCTCGAAGGTGTCACCCGGCTGCACGCTTTGATCGCCGAGCACATGCCGGCCGACTGGGCCGATCTCGACCCGGCCGAGGCAGCAGCCCAGGTGCGGATCGGGATCGAGACCGACCGTGGCCCGTGGGTGCAGGCGCTGCTCGCGGCCGGCTATCAGGTGTATGCGATCAACCCGATGTCGGTCGCTCGCTATCGGGAGCGGCATTCCACCTCGGGGGCGAAGTCCGACGCCGGCGACGCGCACGTGCTGGCCGAGATCGTGCGCTTGGATCACGCCCATCACCGTCCGGTCGCTGGCGACAGCGCCGAGGCGGAGGCCATGAAACTGGTGGCCCGAACTCATCAGACGTTGATCTGGGACCGGTCGCGGCAGATGCTGCGGCTGCGCAGCGCGTTACGCGAGTTCTTCCCCGCCGCCCTGGACGCCTTCGACGACCTGACCGCGCCCGACGTTTTGGAGCTGCTCGGCCGCGCGCCGGACCCGACTCGCGCCGCCCGGCTGTCACGATCACAGATCGCCGCCGCGTTGAGGCGGGCGAACCGCCGCAATATCGACACGAAAGCCGCCGACTTGCAGCAGCGGCTGCGCGCCGGGCAGCTGCGCCAACCGGACGCCGTTCAGGCCGCTTACGCGGCCATCGTGACTGCCCAGGTTCGGCTGATCGCCGCTCTCAACGCCGAGGTCGAGCAGCTCGGGCAGGTGGTGGCCGACCATTTTGGCCGGCACCGGGACGCTGACCACTACCTGAGCCAACCCGGCCTCGGTGTGGTCCTCGGCGCCCGGGTACTCGGCGAGTTCGGCGACGACCCACACCGCTTCACCGACGCAAAGGCCCGCAAGAACTACGCCGGAACGTCCCCGATCACCCGAGCATCCGGCACTCGCAAAGTCGTCTTGGCCCGCTACGCCCGCAACCGAAGACTCAGCGACGCCGTCCACCAATGGGCGTTCTGCTCGCTGAAAGGCTCACCCGGCGCCCGCGCCTACTACGACACTCTCCGCGCCCGCGGCACCGGTCACCAAGCCGCCCTGCGACAACTCGGCAATCGCCTCGTCGGCATCCTGCACGGCTGCCTCAAGACCGGCACCGCCTACAACGAGACAACTGCCTGGGCCCATCTCCACCCCAGTTCTTGGGACAACGAAAAACATAGGATGTCTGCCGCGGACAGCGCGGTCGCCGGGACTATCTCGCTAACGGTGTTTCCGGCGATCTTGGTTAGTAGGTCTCAGCGGCTGGGAAGCGGTCGCTGAAGGTGATGGCGAAGGCGTTCAACGCGGGTTTCCAGCGCATCGTCCATCGGGTCCT
>JBARAE010000647.1:0-2441 GCA_049791715.1 Micromonospora sp. | reverse complement strand
CCGCTCGACGGCCACCAGCGCGTCGGGGAGTTGATGTCGAGATGGCCAAGTTCCTGTTGAAGTCGAGCTACACCGCCGCCGGGCTCAAAGGGCTGATGGATGACGGTGGTACCAAGCGCTCCGAGATCGTCCGGAAGATGATCGAGGAGGCCGGCGGGCGGATGGAGTCGATGTACTTCGCGTTCGCCGAGGACGACACCTACGTGCTGTGTGAACTGCCGGACCAGAAGACCGTCGCCAGTCTAGCGATCGCCATCGGCGCGACGGGCGGTCTGAGCGTGCAGATCACCCCGGTGCTCACACCGGCCGAGGTCGACGAGGCGACCCGGATCAACGCCACCTACACACCGCCGGGTCAGTGACCTCCGCCCGGTGAGCGATGGTGCCATTCCTCCTTGCAGGCGCTGAAGGCCGGCTGGACCGCGCTGTTCTTCCGCGCCGAAGTACGCTCTCCCAGCCCACACCCCGGATGCGCACCTTTGTCGGCGCCGGCATGCGCAGGTACCGTGGTCGCCGTGCCTGCCTTGCGGCGGTGGTACTCGCCGACAGGCCTGCACCCCGGAGACCACGTCTGCTGGACCTTCGCCGACCCTGCCCAGTTCACCTCCGCTGTTCTGCCCTTCCTCGACGAGGGGCGGCGGCGCGGTGAGCGGCTGTTGCTGGCCGGAGAATCCCAAGCGGAGCTGTTGGATGCGGTGAGCTCCCTGCCGGGACGGGCTGCGCTGCTGGCCAGCGGTCAGCTCGAGGTCCGGACAACGGCGGAGGTCTACGGCTCGGGCGGGGGGCTGGACCCGGCCGCCCAGGTGGAGAACTTCCGCAGGGAGGTGGACGCCGCCCTCCATCGCGGTCACACCGGGCTGAGAGTGGCGGCGGACGCCACCGCGCTCTGCCGGGGTGGCCCGGAGGACCGCCGGCAGTTGCGCCTCTACGAGCGGCTCGTGGACGCTCTCATCGGCAGTGTCCCGTTGACCGGTATGTGTATGTACGACGCGTCCCTGGGCGACGACGTGCTCGGCCCGCTCGCCGTGCTGCACCCGGTCCAGCATCACGGTGACCGGGAGCCGCTGGGGTATCTGTCCGGTTGGGGACCGGGCCTCGCGCTACACGGCGACGTGGACCTCACCCTCGTCGACGACATGTTCCCCGCCCTGGCCGACCTCGCCTGGGCAGCCCCCGGTGAGGTGGTGCTCGACCTGTCGGACCTGCACTTCCTCGATGTCGCGGGCGCCCGCATGCTGGCCCTTCTGGTTCGGCGGCTGGCGGAGGTCGGGGTGGAGTTGCGGCTGGTCGGGCCGCGGCGGTCGGTGGCCCGCTGCCTCGAGCTGTTCGACGAACTGGACGGGCTGGTGTCGGCCGCATGATGGGGATCCGCCCGACGGGCGACTGGGACGGCAGGACCTTCGCGCACGAAGGGTTCGCCTTCCGGACGGACCGGGAGCTCATCGACCGGGTGGTGCCGTTCGCGGCCGAGGGGCTCTCCCGAGGGGAACCGGTGCTGGTCGTCGCCGGAGAGCGGGTCCGCACCCTGCTCGCCGACGAGATGGGCACCGATCTGGCCCGGCTGGCGACGTTCAGCCCGGCCGAGACCTGGTGGCGCGGCGGCCACGGCACCCTGCGCGCCTACGACCGGGACCTGCGTCAGCTGCGGGCCTCGGTGCCCACCTGGCGCCTGGTCGCGGAGCCGGTCTGGCTCGGCCACGACGACGGCCGGAAGTGGAGCCGGTACGAGGCCGTCGCCAACCGTTGCTACCAGGACATGCCGTACTACAGCCTGTGCCTGCACGACGCCGAGCGACTCCCCGAGGCGGTGCTCGAGGCCGTCGCCCGCACCCATCCGCTCGCCTGGGGCGGAAACACGCCGGTCCCCACCACCGCCTACGAGGATCCGCAGCAGTTCGTCCGCTCGGTGCAGCCGCAGTGGCGGGAGCGTCCCGGGAGGGCTGTCGTGACGTCGGTCGTGACGTCCGGTGAGGTGCGCCGCGGCGTTCTGGACCGGCTGGTCGAGGGCTGGGGTGCCCGAGGCGACGACGCCGTTCTCGCCACCCACGAGTTGGTGATCAACGCACTGCGCGCCTCTGGCGCGGCGGAGGTGGCCTGCTGGTCGGAGGCGAACAGGCTGATCGTCGAGGTGTCCGACCAGGGGCCAGGACTGCCCGACGAGACCCGCGGTTACGTCCCGCCCGGTGACGACCAGGTGGGAGGCCGCGGGATGTGGCTGGCTTGGAGCCTCGCGGACGACGTGGCCGTCGCCTCCGACGGCACGGGGACCCGGATCAGGTTGTACTTCGCCCACTGACCGCTCGCCTGGGCGGGTGGCTGGCATCCGGGCGGGTATGGGACAGGCATGCGCATCCCGACGCTCGTCAAGACCGGCCTCGCCACGGCGGCCGCCGCCGCCAGCGGCGCCGTCGCCACCACTCCCGCCTCCGCCTGGTACCGGT
>JBARAE010000646.1:0-2977 GCA_049791715.1 Micromonospora sp. | reverse complement strand
GGGTACGTCGGCGGTGGCCGACGCGCCGGGCGGGGTGTGCAGCTCGGCCGTGGCGCCGTCGGGGGCGGCGAGCAGCAGGCCGTACTCCTGGACGGTCGTGGTGGGCGGGCCGTGCCGGTCGGCGAAGCCCTCGACCCAGCGGGCGACGCGGGTCGGGTCGACCTCGACCCACCGGCCGCCCCCGGCTGCGGGTCGGCTGGTCACCGCCCGACCGTACGGCACGGGCGACCCGAGCGGGTCAGGCGGGCAGCAGGGTGGCCACGGCGAGCGCGGCGATGAGGGCGCTGGACACGAGCCCGGTGACCAAGCGGCCCCGTGGCCCGGCGAGCACCCGGCCGACGAGGGTGCCGCCGCTGGCGACGAGCAGTTGCCAGCTCGCCGACGCGAGGAAGGCACCGGTCACGAAGAGCGCCGCGGCGAGCGGGTCGGGATCGGCGGCGTCCCGGCGGCCGAGGATGAGCGCGGCGAAGTAGACCACCGTGGTCGGGTTGAGCAGCGTCAACCCGAGTACGCCGACGAAGGCCCGCCCCGGCGTGCTCAGTCCGCTGCCCGCCGGCCCGCCACCGGCCGGGTCGCTCCCGGCATCGCGGCCGCCGTCGGCATCGGAGTCGGCATGGGCGCGCGACGCTGGCCGGGCGCGCCATGCTCGCCACAGGCCGTGGCCGGCGAGCGCCAGCAGGACCACCGCGGCGACCACCCGCAACGGGCCGGCGACCGGCGCGATCACCACGGCGAGCCCGGCGCCCCCGAGGGCGGCGACCGCCGCGTAGAGCCCGTCCGCGGTCGCCACCGCGAGAGCTGCGGCGGCGCCGACCCGGAAGGAGGTCCGGGCGCTGAGCCCGAGAATCAGGATCGCGATCGCGCCGACCGGCACCGCGACGCCGTAGCCGGCCACCATGCCGGCCAGGAACGCCCCCATCATGACGGCGGGCGGCGGGTCGAGACGCCACTGGGCGAGGTCCGCTGTCGGGGCGCGGTGTCGGCCGCGCGGACAGGGAGCTGCTTCGGGTACGTCTCGATCACGGCATCATCATCGGCAGTGGCCCTCGCGTGCGCGAGCGATTTCCCGGCTCCGCCGGCTGACGGCGTCGGCAGGGCGACGAAAACGCCGCGGGCGTGCCCCCGGGCGGGGACACGCTCGCGGCGCGATACGTGGTGCGGGCCGACGTCAGACGTTGAAGCCCAGGGAACGGAGCTGGTCCCGACCCTCGTCGGTGATCTTGTCCGGGCCCCACGGCGGCAGCCAGACCCAGTTGATGCGGATGTCGTTGACCAGTCCCCCGCCGGGGCCGGTGGTCAGCGCCTGCCGGGCCTGGTCCTCGATCACGTCCGTCAGCGGGCAGGCCGCCGAGGTCAGCGTCATGTCCAGGGTGGCGACGTTGTCGTCGTCCACGTGCACGCCGTACACGAGGCCCAGGTCGACCACGTTGATGCCCAGCTCCGGGTCGACGACGTCCTTCATCGCCTCCTCGATGTCGGCGACGGCGGCCTTGCCGCCCCCGGTCGCCGGCGTCGCCGCAGTGGCGGTTTCCTCGCTGCTCATCCCTTCACCTCCGTCGGGCTCACGCCCACCCCGGCGCGTGCCGCGGCGTCCTTGAACGCCATCCACGACAGCAGCGCGCACTTCACCCGGGCCGGGTAGCGCGCGACACCCGCGAACGCCACCCCGTCGCCGAGCACTTCCTCGTCGGGCGTGACCTGACCACGCCCGGACAGCAACTCCACGAACGCCTCGTGCACCGTGGTCGCCTCGTCCGCGGCCCGGCCGCGCAGCAGCTCATGCAGCACGCTCGCCGACGCCTGGCTGATCGAGCAGCCCATGCCGTCGTACGAGATGTCCGTCAACACCTTGCCGTCGGTGGCCACCCGCACGGTGATCTCGTCACCGCAGGTCGGGTTGACGTGGTGCGCCTCGCCGACCCGGGCGTCCGAGTCCACCGCCTCCCGCAGGCCGCGGCCGTGCGGGTGCTTGTAGTGGTCCAGGATGATCTCCTGGTAGAGCTGGTCGAGCTGCATCAGTCGAACACCTTCCGCACCTGCTCGAGACCGGCCACCAGCGCGTCGATCTCGTCCGTGGTGGTGTACAGGTAGAACGACGCCCGCGTCATGGCCGGGACGCCGAACCGGGTGCACACGGGCTTCGCGCAGTGGTGCCCCACCCGCACCTGCACGCCCAGCGAGTCGAGGACCTGCCCCACGTCGTGCGGGTGGATGTCGGCGAGTGCGAAGGAGATCGTCCCGCCCCGGCCGACCGGTACGTTCGGACCGAAGATGCGCAGCCCGGGCACGGTGGCGAGGGCGTCCAGCGCGTACGCGGTCAGCTCCTTCTCGTGCCACTGGATGGCCCGCATCCCGATCCCGGTGAGGTAGTCCACCGCCGCGCCGAGCGCCACCGCCTCGGCGATCGGCGGGGTACCGGCCTCGAACCGGGCCGGCGGCGCGGCGAACGTCGACCGCGCCATCGTCACCGTCTCGATCATCGAGCCGCCGCCGAGCACCGGGGGCATCGCGGCGAGCAGCTCGCCCCGGCCCCAGAGCACACCGATGCCGGTGGGGCCGCACATCTTGTGCCCGGTGAAGACGATGAAGTCCGCGTCGTAGTCGACGACGTCCATCGGCAGGTGCGGCACCGACTGCGAGCAGTCGAGCAGCAGCAGCGCGCCGACCTCACGGACCCGCTGGGTGATCCGGGCGGTGGCGTTGACCGTGCCGAGGATGTTGGACATGTGCACCAGCGAGACGATCTTCGTCCGCTCGGTGACCAGCTCGTCGAGGTTGGACTCGTCCAGCCGGCCGCCGTCGGTGAGGTTGAACCAGCGCAGGGTGGAGCCGGTGCGCTCGCAGAGCAGCTGCCACGGCACGATGTTGGAGTGGTGCTCCATTTCGGAGATCACCACCTCGTCGCCGGGCCCGAGCCGGAACCGGGGGTCACCGTCCAGGCCGGCCGAGGCGTTCGAGAACGCGTACGCGACCAGGT
>JBARAE010000645.1:0-10061 GCA_049791715.1 Micromonospora sp. | reverse complement strand
GCGCGGGTCGCCGAGGGCGCCACCGCGCAGGAACCACAGCTGTACTCCGAGAACGAGGCGAACGCCTACGGCGTGATCAAGGATTCCCCGCGCCTGGCCAACGGCAGCGTCACCGTGCCCACGGTCTTCCACATGATCTCCGACCACCCGCTCAGCGCGGCGGAGACGGAGCGATGGAACACCCTGATCGACGCGCAGATGACGGTGCTCAACGACTCGTACGCGGGCCGTACGGCGGCCGACGCCTCGGACACGCCGTTCCGGTTCGACCTCGTCGACACGACGTGGACGGTGAACAGCGACTGGTACACGGTCGTGCCCGGCAAGAACGAGCGGGACATGAAGAAGGCGCTGTACACCGGTGACTCCCGCACCTTGAACGTGTACGCGGCCAACATCGGCGGCGGGCTCCTCGGCTGGGCGTACTTCCCGAAGGACTACAACAACGGCCGGGACTACATCGACGGCGTGGTGATGCTCGACGAGTCGATGCCGGGCGGCACCGCAGGCAAGTACGCCCTGGGTGACACGCTGACGCACGAGGTCGGGCACTGGCTGATGCTGGAGCACACCTTCGCGCACGGGTGTTCCGCCTCCGGCGACTACGTCGCCGATACTCCGCGGGAAGCGGCGCCGCAGTTCAACTGCCCGGTGGGTGCGGACACCTGCACCGCACCCGGGCTGGACCCGATCCACAACTTCATGGACTACACGCAGGACTCCTGCATGGACATGTTCACCGCCGGACAGGCGGACCGAATGAGCGACGCCTGGCTGGCCTTCCGGGCCGGTGGCGCCGGGTAACCAAGCCTTGAAGGGTTGACGGGCCGCAGCCGGCGGCCCGTCAACCCTTTTCGTTTTCCGGACTGGTCGCCGGGTCAGTGCCAGTCGCTGATCCGCACGTCCCGCGGCTCGGGGGCACCTTCGCCGGTTTCGAGGAGCTGCTTGAGGCTCATCAGGAAGGTGGCCCACTTGGTGCTGCAGTGGTACATGAACTCGACCGGCTCACGCCAGCCCTCGTGCGTGAACAGCACGATCGTGTAGTCGCCGTCCTGGCGGAGGTCCCACTGCACGCTGGTGCCGATCCACTCCTGCGGTCCGTCCACGACGTCCCAGCGGACGAGCCGGCCCGGATCGAGTTCGGCGACCTTCATGTCCATCCCGCCCGGCCCGAACCGGAACTCGATCACACCGCCGAGGTCGGCGTCGCCCGACGTCTTCTCGGTCCACCAGCCGGACAGACCGTCCAGGGTGGTGAGCGCCTCGTACACCTGCTCCGGCGACGAATGCTCGACGCCGATGCGGTGAAGAATGTCTGCCATGTCCCTGTTCCTCTCTACTGCTTGGTGCCGGTCCCGTTGTTCGCGTCCTTGCCGCGCTGGATCGTCTCCGCGATGCGCTTGATGCGCTGGAGACGGGAGTCCCAGGCCGCGCCGACGTCGGCGAGTTGGGCGACGGCGCGGGCGAGCTGGGCCTCGTCGACGCGGAACTGCTTCTCGCGGCCGCTGGTGGTGGCGTGCACCAAGCCGACCCGGCCGAGGACGACGAGGTGCTTCGTCACCGCCTGCCGGGTCACCGGCAGGTGCTCGCTCAGGCTGGTCGCCGTCCCGCTGCCGTCGTTCAGCAGCAGGTCGAGCATCCGGCGTCGGGTCGGGTCGCCGACCGCCGACCAGAGGTCGTCGTCCACCATCACGCTCATGCGCGCGCTCCGACCTTTTCGGCGTACGCCGGCAGCCGCGGCAGGTAGAAGTCCCAGCCGGTGACGTGCTCGGCGTACTCGGCGGCGACCTTCGCCTCGTCCCAGCCACGCTCGCGGAAGCCGCTCTCGGTCATCCGCAGCAGCGTCCCTCCCCCGACGGGCTCGAGTTCGAAGACGACCAGGAACGAGTTGCCCGGGGCGGCGGACTCGCCCTCCTCGTGGGTCCACCGGAAGGAGAAGAGCCGCGGTGGTACGGCGTCGACCACCGTGAACTGCACCCAGGTGCCGCCGTGTGCGCAGTCCCCGAAGCCGATCCGCCCCGCTCCCCCGGGTACGGCCGGGAACTCCGCCTCGTCGGGCCACCACTCGCGCAGGTGCTCGGGGCTGCTCACCACGTCGAAGACGACCTCGGGTGAGGCGTCGATGTGGATCTCCCGCTTGATCGTTCCGAATTCCATGCTCGCCCACCTTCTGCAACCGTTGATTGCATGTCACGCTAGTCGACCGGCGAGGCGAGCGCAACCGTTGGTTGCACTATGTGCTGCGGCTGAACCCTGACCGGGGTGCGTGGTGGTCACGACTCGCATGAGGGCCAAGCGCTGCGGAAGGTGCGGTGGTCGACATCCGGAGGTACACCGACGGTGCGGTGGAAGTGTCGGCGCAGTGTCGATGCCACCGACAACTACGGCCAGGGGCGGGCATCTGATCGAGGCACTACTACTCGCAGCTTCGCCGTACGAGATGGACGGTAATGTCGGCCACGACCTCGACCGTCTCAGGCAGGACGTGGATGATCCGGCGATATACCTGCTCTTGCTCTGAGGTCGGCAATTCGAGATAGGCCGAAATCGTCGAGAGAAGGCCGACGTAGTCGCGAGCGCTCATCGTCAAGCGCCGCTCGATCACGGACTGCTGAACATCGGCGAACCACTCAGACCGTTGGAGCTCCGTACCCGGCCATTGCATGTCATGCCCCGGGGGCGTCCCATCTGGAGAGGGAACGTCGTCGCTGTCCAAGAACGGCGCCCGGGCTACTCCAACGGCTTCCTCCACAGCCGGGTCAGCCAGCCGGACCGGTCCACCGAACGAGGCGAACACGCCACCGGGCTCCAGCAGCGCGGCCATGCGGGACCAGCGGCCCTCCGGGTCCGTCCAGTGCAACGCCGCTGCCGCGTAGACCAGCCCGTAGCTCTCGTTCGGTCGCAGGTCCTCGAACGCAGCCTGCACGGTCTTGACGGTTGCTGGCACGTGCTGACGCAGCTCGGCGAGCATCGCCCCGTCCGGCTCGGTCGCAGTGACGATGATCCCCCGTTGAGCGAGCAGACGGGTTGCTTTGCCTGTCCCAGCGCCGATCTCGAGGGCAGTCCGAACCGGCTGACCTGCGTACGTCAACACCATGTCGAAAAGTTCCGCGGGATACCCCGGCCGGAACCGTTCGTACGCTTCCGCCACCACTCCGAAGCTCAGTGCACGACCAGACATGGCGAGCATCCTGACACGACCTGCGCCGGCAATGCTCGATCTTCTCGCCGCCATCCACGGCGCCCGATCAGGCGCGACGGTGAAAAACGATTTGACGGCAAAGATAGTCTGATCCTCCGTACTTTCGGCGGACCGTGAGTCGCGAGGGGGCCCTGCCCTCTCAAGACTCAGGAGCCGCAATGCGCCGGGCGCCCGCCCTCTCCTTCCTCCTCGTCACTGTCTTTCTCGACATGCTCGGGCTCGGCCTGATCGTGCCGATCGTGCCGGCCCTGATGAAGGCCGTCACCGAGGACGCGACCGCCGCGGTCTTCTGGTCCGGCCTGCTCGGCTCGATCTACGGCCTGCTGCAGTTCGTCGTCTCGCCGCTGCTCGGGCGGCTCTCCGACCGGTACGGCCGCCGGCCCGTCCTGCTCGCGTCGCTGACCTGCCTCGGCATCGACTGGCTGGCTCATGCGATCGCGCCCAGCCCGTGGACCCTCTTGGTCTTCCACGCACTCACCGGTGCGTGCGCGGGAACGAACACCGTCGTCAACGCGTACATCGCGGACGTCACGGAACCCGAGTCGCGGGCTCGCGCGTACGGGCTGATCGGCTCCGCGTTCGGGCTCGGCTTCGTCGCCGGCCCTACCATCGGCGGCCTGCTCGGCGCCGTCGACGTACGCCTCCCGTTCTTCGCCGCGGCCGCGCTGTCCTTCGCCAACGTCGCGTACGGCTGGTTCGTCCTGCCCGAGTCGCGGCCGGGCGACGGGGCCACTCCGCTGACCCTGCGGATGGCGAACCCGGTCGCTGCCGTCGCAGTCGTCCTGCGCCGGCCGGTGGTCGGGCGGCTGGCGTACGCCCGCTTCTGCGCCGACGTCGCCCGCATGACCCACCAGTCGATCTGGACGTTCTTCCTCACGTACCGGTTCTCCTGGAGCACCGCGCACGTCGGCATCGTGATGGCGGCGGCCGCGCTCGCGGGCGCGGTCTTCCAGGCGCGGGCCGTCGGTCCGGTCGTCCGACGGCTCGGCGACAAGCGTGCGGCGGTGGCCGGCAGCCTGCTCGGAGCCGCGGCGCTGACAGGTACGGCGTTCGTCTCCGTGCCGTGGATGCTTCACGTCCTGCAGGCGATCGGCGTGCTCGGCTCGATCGGCGGTGCGGCGGGGCAATCGTGGATCTCTCGCAGCGTCCGGGCCGACGAGCAGGGGACCGTGCAGGGTGCGCTGACCGGGATCGGCGCCGTTGCGGAGACCGTGGTGCCGGTTGCGGCCGGCACGGCGTTCGGGTGGTCGCTGACGTACGCATCACCGGGTTTGGTCTTCGTCGGTGCGGCCGCTTTCGCGGCTTCGTCGGCGCTCCTGCTGGCCGCGACGCCCGATGTCCGGACAGCACCCTTCGGATAAGCCGTTGCGGTCGATGCGGTCGTCATCCCCTGACGCCCAACGACGAAGGACGCTGGAACACCAGGTGGCCCGGGAGCTTGTACTCTGCAGGCCAGCCGACGTCGTGGTCCTCGTCCCGTCGGCTGCCGAGCAGCGAGCCAGGGTCAGCCTACGTAACAGCGGGAGAGCCGCGATGGCCGAGCACGTACCGGCACTTGGCACCGGATGGCGACGCCTTGACGGCTGGCTGTGCAGGCGCAGCTACCGGCAAGCCATCACGCTCTACGATCGCTACGCCGCCGGACCGCCCGCCCCACCCGAATGGGTCCCGGGCCGCGTGGCCGCCGTCGCGTTGGGACTGGCGGTACGACTCGGGCTCGCTGTGTGCCTGGCGCTGGGTGGCTGGCTGTGCATCCGCCACTTCCCGAGCCTGAGTTTGATTCCCGGCCTGATCCTGTGCGGCGGGGCGGTGTTCTTATGGCCGCGTGCGCCCCGGATCTCCCGGTATGCCGCAGCGCTGGACCGTGCGGAGGCACCGGACCTGTACGCGCTGGCCGGCCGGATCGCAGCCGCCCTCGGCGCGCCCGCGCCGCACGTCATCCACGTCGACGACCGGTTCGGCGCGGACGCGGTGACACGCCGGCCCCTGCGGCGCCGCCACCTCATCCTTGGCATCCCGCTGCTCGCCGCCCTCACCCCGCCGCACCGCGTTGCGCTGCTCGCCGTCCAGCTCGCCCGGTTCCGTACCAGCGACCTGCTGCATCGCCCGTTCATCGGCGGGACCGACGCCACCCTGGAGGCGCTGACCGCTGTCCTGACGCCCGGCCCGGCCCGTACGCCACGGGCCGCTCAAGACACGAGAATTGTCGCCGCGAGCATAGGCACACGCACTGTTGGCCTGAACTTCAACGGCGCCCTGGTATGGATGAGCGAACTCGTCTGGATGCCAGTGGCCACAGTGCTGCGGAGCGGTCTCGCCGTACTGCGGCTGTGTCGGGCTGCACTGGTGCGACCAACCGCGCATCGCACCGAGTACTGATGAGAACCTGGCCCACCACTACCGGCAAACCGCCCGTGATCTCGTCAATGGATCGCCGCTCGCCTAGCGAACCGAGGGTTGGGGCTGGCCTCATCAATGCAGTTCACCGGCTACTGGTAAGGAGGCCCGGCCGACCTGGCCATCGGGCCGAGCACATCTCGTCACCTGTGGTCGTCGTTGGTCGCTCACGATCGGCCTCCGACGGCCTGGTGAGCGGCTAGACCTGGTCCTCGTCGACCCGCCCCGAGCCGGCGCTCTGGCCCCTCGCTTGAGGGTTCCGGGCGTGTTGTCCGGCGGGATCCATCCGCGGCTGCGACCTCGGGCGACTGTCCGCGCCCGTCCGTCGGCCGCTGGCCTCGTCGCGGATCGTTGCTGTTTCCGCCCCCATCGCCCGCCAGTCCCCGCCATTGGCCCTTCGCGCTGTTTGGAGTCGTGATCACGTGGCTGGGAAAGGACTGGACGGGATGATGATCGGGCTTGTAGCTTGCAGCCGACCGTGACACCGCCCGAGGAGGTGAGACCCATGAACGCTGTATCGATGTGGGTGCTCCCCCTTCCCGTCACGGTCGGGCGATTGACGTAGGTGTCGCCGGGAGCGCCTCGACAACAAGGCACTCCCGAAAGGCAACACCTATGCATTCTCTGCAGTTCACCGCCGAGCCGTCATCGACCGACACGGTCAAGCGTGACTTCACCGTGGTCGACGTCCCCGGTCTCCCATCGCCGGCCTCCGGCACCGACCGCGCGCCCCTCATGTTCGACGTGATCATTGCCGGATGCGGGCCGACTGGTGCGATGCTGGCCGCCGAACTGCGGCTGCACGATGTGCGGGTACTCGTCCTGGAGAAGGAAACCGAGCCCGTGTCGTTCGTCCGCATAGTCGGTCTGCATATTCGCAGTATCGAGGTGATGGCAATGCGCGGGCTGCTGGAGCGCATTCTCGAACGCGGAAGGCAGCGTCCGGCCGGCGGCTTCTTCGCCGCCATCAACAAACCCGCGCCCGAGGGCCTGGATTCGGCGCACGCCTATCTGCTGGGCATCCCGCAGCCGGTCATCGTTCACCTGCTCGAAGAACATGCGATCGAAATGGGTGCGCAGGTCCGGCGCGGTTGTGCGGTGGCCGATTTCGAGCAGGACGGCGACGGCGTGACCGTCGAGCTGGCCGACGGGGAACAGCTGCGTTCGCGCTATCTCGTCGGCTGTGACGGCGGGCGCAGTACGGTTCGCAAACTGCTCGGCGTCGGCTTCCCCGGCGAGCCCTCGCGGACCGAGACGCTGATGGGCGAGATGGAAGTGGGTGTGCCGCAGGAGGAGATCGCCGCCAAGGTGGCCGAAATCCGCGAAACCGATAAGCGATTCAGCCTCGGGCCCGCAGGCGTTGGGGTCTACCGCGTCGTGGTCCCCATCGCGCGAGTCAGCGAGAGTGCGGAACCGCCCACTCTCGAGGAATTCAAACAACAGTTGCGCGCCATCGCCGGAACCGATTTCGGCGTGCACTCCCCGCGCTGGTTGTCCCGCTTCGGGGATGCCACACGGCTAGCCGAACGTTATCGGGTCGGTCGGGTGCTGCTGGCCGGCGATGCGGCACACATCCATCCACCCACCGGTGGGCAGGGCCTCAACCTGGGCGTTCAGGACGCATTCAACCTGGGCTGGAAACTGGCCGCACAGATCCGCGGCTGGGCGCCGGAAACACTGCTGGACACCTACCAGGCCGAACGTCATCCGGTCGCCGAGGAGGTGCTGGACAACACCCGGGCCCAGATGGAACTGCTGTCCACCGAACCGGGCCCGCAGGCCGTGCGCAGGCTGCTCACCGAACTGATGGACTTCGACGAGGTGAACCGCTATCTGATCGAGAAGATCACCGCGATCGGCATCCGCTACGACTTCGGCGAAGGCCCCGACCTGCTCGGCCGCCGCCTGCGCGACATCGACGTGAAACAGGGCCACCTCTACGGTCTGCTGCATCGCGGCCGCGGCCTGCTGCTGGACCGGACCGAACGCCTGACCGTCGGCGGCTGGTCGGACCGGGTCGATTACCTCGCGGATTCCACTGCGGTACTGGATGTGCCGTGCGTCCTGCTACGCCCCGACGGCCACGTCGCCTGGATCGGCGACGATCAGCAGGACGTGGACGACCACCTCTCCCGATGGTTCGGCAAGCCCGCCAACTAATTCCGCCTGAGCAACCGAAAACGAATGCGAACACGCCTGCCTCCGGTTGAGACCTTGGCAGGGACGGGTTCGTGTGGTCCTCCCGCACATCCGTGGCGAGATAGCGAGCGAATCTGCAGCGCTCACGGCCAGGAGCTGGGAGTGGTCGGCGTTCTCATCGGACATTCACCGCCCGCTGGCATGGCGGACGATGGCCATGCCAGCGTCGGTAGCCGGTCGTGCTGTCCAGGTCTCGACCAGGGCCCCGCCGCGCGACCGTCAGAGGTCGCCTGGTGGCGGACCACGTCGGGCCTCCTGCTGACTTCTTGACACAGTTGGCACGCCGGTCAGGTGTCGGCCATCGGGGCCAGGGCGAACAAGGGTGGCACCGGATCGGCTGCCTGGATCGCGGCAACGACCTGGGTCAGCTGCTGGTAGTCGCCGTCGGCCGCCCTGATGAGGGTGTCCGCATCGGCGTGGTTGCCGAGGTAACTCTCGGCGATGGCCCGCAGGAGAAACGCGACGCTGCACAGGTCCGGCGGGTCAACACCCGGCCGAATGTCGAGAAGCAGCGACCGCGCATGCTCCGGCCGCTGGTTGAGCAGATGCGCAAGGCTCATAGCGACACGAGCGGACAACATGTGCGGCTGCACGTGGAAGGCGAGCTCGGCCAGTTCCGAGATCTCCAACACCTCCTGGTGTTCGACTGGTGAGCCGTTCACCACTGCGACGTACAGGTACGACAGCCCGAATTGGACGCTAAGGACCTGCCCGATTGCGGCGGCGGCCATCGGGTCGGTGCTGTCGGCGCGAGCCAGCGCCACGAGCCGCTCGGCGTCGGCGATGAACTCCGCCGCCGACTGCGCGTGTCCCGTGCTCCAGCGCCGTTGGAAGGCAGCGAGCGCGAGTCGCGGGTCGTCGCCGTCGCGAACAGGATCTCCGAGAGGAGGGTCGCCAACCTCCCCTCCGGCAACCGTCCGCACCGTCCTGCTTACCTCCTCCTGGTAGTAGCCCGCCCGCAGGGCGGCACGGGCAACTGTTGGCGCCAAGAGCCAGCGAAGCAGGTTTCGGCCGTCACTGCGGGGCGATATCCCGGGAATGAGATTGACCACCCCGAGCAGCGCCGCAACAAGCGCTGCGCCGAGCAGTACGACGCGTGTCAACGCCATGCTCGTCAACGCCATTGCGGTACCGAGCACCGTCGCAGTGCACAGGTTCACCATCGGGCCACCGAGGTAGAACAGCACCATCCGCAGCGGCAACGCGGTCGCCGACGGCGCCGGCCGGACCGACACTTCGCTCCGCCAGCCGGTGAAGGGTGCGATACGGACCGCGATGACCGGCAGGCGCAGCAGCTTCGCCACGACGAGGTGCCCGCACTCGTGTAGGACGACGTGCGCCCACAACGACACGCAGGTCAAGCCAACAGCGGCGATCGCACCCGCCACGGACTCGGTGACGAATAGCGCGAACGCCACCGCCTCCAACACCAAGAGAACGGACGCGGCGACCAGCCGTCGGCGGGGGGAGACCACCGGGAGATGATACGGCCGGAGATGCTTCGCACTCCCGTCCCACCTGATGCCCGACATGAATCCCATGACGCATCGCGGACCCCTCACGGTCCGCGACAGCGGCGCGCATCACGGCATGGTGACAGGACTTCGTTCGTACCCCATTCCCCGCCCTGACTTCGACGCGAGCCAACGCGGCTGATGAAGCGTGGGTTCAGGTGGTCACCCTGATGGCCCTGGATCGGTCTCCGGGATGCTCCACTCTGGGGGAAGGCCCTCGACCACGGCGGCATACCGGCCGGGACCTTCGCGATGCGCGGTGAACATCGCCATGGGCGTCTGGTCCGGGGTCATGCGGTCGAGTGCTGCTTCATAGTTGGGAAGCTCCACGTCTGACAGGTAGCCGATAAGCGTTGCTTTCACTGCCTCCGACGGCAGCGTCCAGACGCTGATGTGGCCAGGGCCGTCGCGCTGGAGCACTACGTACAGCTCCACCGGAAGTTCCTGCCCGGCGGTGTGCTGAGCGCGGAAGGCATTGAACCTGTCAAACCGGGAGACACTGGCATGGTCCACCTCGACCCGAGCCTTGGGGCCTCGCCTGCCGGGAGCCAGTCTTGCGCTGCCTCAGCAGATCACGGCGTCGAGGACCGCGCGGGCGGCGGACCTTTGCCGATAAGGCATACCGAGGCGCCCGCGGCAGCATTCGCACACCGTTCAAACGCCACCGCTACCGGCCGAAACTGCCGCGCTGGCAGAAGAAGGTCAACCGCGCTCACGCCCGGATCCGGGCCATCGGTGAACGCGCCAAC
>JBARAE010000644.1:0-11946 GCA_049791715.1 Micromonospora sp. | reverse complement strand
GACCGGAGCCCTGCCGTTGGCCGTCACCGGCGCCTTGCCGGGTGCCGGTTCCGGGCTCGCGCCCTTGGTCGTGCCGGGGACCGGGCTCGCGCCCTTGGTCGTGCCGGGAACCGGGCTCGCGTCCTTCGCCGCGCTCCCGCTCTTGCCGGTGGCACCGGCCAACTCGTCGGGGCCGACCGGAGTCGCCGCGAGGCCGGCGGGAGCGGTGCCCGTGGTATCCCGCAGCCGCAGCTCGGCCAGCTTGCGCTCGAGGTCGTCGGACTCCTGTCGGGACTTCCAGGTCTCCTGCCGCAGGTCGGCCAGCTCCTGCTGGGCCTGCGCGATCTCCAGCATCACCTGGGCGAGCTGCTGCCGCCCGGCCGCCACCTCCTGCTGGGTGGCGGCGAGGTGTTGCTGGGTGGTGGCCAGGTGCTGCTGGGTGGTGGCCGCGTACTCCTCGAACTGGCGGCGCGAGGCGGCGACGTGCTCGTCGGCCTTGCGGCGCTTGTCGGCGGCGTCGGTCTCGGTTCGGCGGAGCAACTCAGCGGCCTCGACCTCGGCCTGGCGCCGCATGGTCAGCGCCTCCTGCTCGGCGGCCTCGCGGATCGCCGCGGCGCCCTGCTCGACCTCGTTGCGTCGGGCCGTGTACGTCTGCTCCAGCTCGGCCTGCCGGGCCTGGTGCAGTTTCTCCAGCTCGGCGTGCCGGGTCGTGTGCTGCTTGTCCAGCTCGTCGCGGCGCTTGGCGAACTCCTGCTCGGCGGCGGCGCGGCGCTGGGCCAGCTCCTTGTCGGCCGCCTCCCGGCGGGAGTTGACCTCCTGCTCGACGCCGGCCCGCCAGGCGCCCAGCTCCTGCTGCGTCTGGGCGCGGGCGTGCTGCACGTACGCCTCGGTCTCGCTCCGCATCCGCTGGACGTACGCCTCGACCTCGGCCCGGTTGCGCTTGCCGGCGTCCGCGGCCTCGGTGGTCAACCGGTTGGCCTCGGCCCGGGCCCGGCCGCGGGTCACCTTCGCCGCCTCCTCGGCGTCGTCGACGATCTTCTTGGCCTCGGCGAGGGCCTTGGCGTGGGTGGCCCGGCCGGCCTCGGCCGTGGACTCGGTGAGGCGCTTGGCCTCCTGCTGGGCCTTGGCGTGCACCTCCTTGGCCGACTCGCGGAGCTGGGTCGCCTCCTGCTGGGCCTTGGCCAGGGCCTCCTTGGCCGACTCGCGCAGCCGGGTGGCCTCCTGTTGGGCGCGGGTGTGGATCTCCTTGGCGGTGTCCCGGAGCTGGGTCGCCTCCTGCTGGGCCTTGGCCAGCGCGTCCTGGGCCGTCCGGCGCAGCTTCTCCGACTCGTCCTGCGCCGTCCTGCGCAGCTTCTCCGACTCGTCCTTGGCCGTCCTACGGAGCTTCTCCGACTCGTCCTTGGCGGCCTTCAGGCCGGCGTCGGCCTCGGCCTTGCGGGCGGCGGTGTGCCGCTCCTCCTCGGCCCGCCGGGCGGCGAGGGCGATCTCGAAGTCCTTGAGCGCCTGGGCGGCCTGCTCGCGGGCCTCGGAGATGATGTGCTCGGCGGCCGCCCGTCGCGCCTCGATCTCCTCATGGGCGGAGGAGAGGATCTCTTCGGCCTGCTCCTCGGCCATGGCGAGGATCTGCTCGACCCGGGGACCGAGGTGCCGGAACGAGGCCCGGTCCACCACGCCCACCTGCTTGCGCACCTGGGCGAGGTCGCGTTGCAGCACCTCGACCTGACCGGCCAGCTTGTGGATCTGCGTGTACGCCTGCTCCCGCTCGGTCGTCAGGGTGGCGATCTCGTGCTCCGCACGAGCGACGTACCGGTCGACCTGTCGTTTCTCGTACCCTCGCAGAGCGGACTCGAAGCTCGGCTCCGTGGTCACGTCCCCGCTGAGGGCGAACAGTTCCTCGCCGTGCGACATGCCCCCATCCTCACACGCATCCGACGCTCCTGGGGCGATACGGACGCCCCTGATGGGACCTACTTCACGCCGGTGACGGGACGTTCTCCCCATGCATGACGGCGCAGGGCAACACCGGTCGCCCGGTGTCACCCCGCGCCGTGGATCATGCCCCGGTGCGGGTGGTGCTCAGCTGGCCGATTCGGCGGCCACCCGCTCCTCCGTGCTCGCCGCCTTGGCCGGCTCCGGCTTGGCCGCCGGCACGCCCGGCACGATGCCGGCGAGACCGGACAGCATCTGCCCGAGCTGGGAGGTGACGGCGTCCTTCTGGCGGGTGAGGTCCTCGACCTCGCGGCGAGCCGCCTGCGTGGTCAGCTCCGCCTCGGTGCGGGCCTCGGTGAGCAGGCGCTGCGCCTCGGCCTTCGCCTCGCCGAGCGTCTTCTCGGCGAGCGCCTTGGCCTTCTCCACCGTCTCGGTGGCGCTGCGCTCGGACTCGATCCGGCGCGCCTCGGCGCGCTGCTCGATCTCCTTGGCCCGCTCCTGAGCGGCCCGGGCCCGCTGCTCGGCCTCGCTGACCAGCTTCTGGGTCTGCGCGACCTGGGCGGCGTGCCGCTCCGACTCCTCGCGCTCGGCCTTCTCCCGCCGCTCGGCGAGCTGCAGCTCCAGGGCCTGCAGGTCCTTGTCGCGCTTGTCCCGCGCGTCGGTGAGCAGCTTCGTCGCCTCGGCGCGCTTCTCCTCGGCCTCGCGCGCGGCCTTCGCCCGCTGCTGCGTGATCTCCCGCTCGGCGGTGGCCCGCAGGGTGGCGACCTCACGCTCGACGGTGGACTTCAGCTCGGCCACCTCGTGCGCGGTGACGGTGCGCAGCTGCTTGGTCTCCCGCTCGGCGTCGGCGCGCAGGGTGTCCGCCTCGCGGCGGGACTGCACCCGGACCTCCGCGGCCTCCCGCTCGGCGGCGGTCCGGACGCTGCCGGCCTCGCGCTCCGCGGTGGCCTTCATCGCGGCGGCCTCGGCGCGGGCCTTGTCGGTGATCTCGCGGGCCTCGAGGCGGGCGGCGGAGAGGATGCCCTCCGACTCGCGCTTGGCCTCGTTGCGGTGGTCGTTGGCCTGCTCCTCGGCCAGCCGGAGGATCTGCTCGACCCGGGTGCCGAGACCCGAGAGGGTCGGCCGGCTGTTCTCCTCGAGCTGCTTGTTGGTGTCGGCCAGCTTCTGCTCGAGCGAACCCTGGCGCTGCTCGGCCTGGCGGAGCCGCCGCTGCGCGTCGTTCATCCGCTGCTCGGCCTCGGCGCGGGCCTGCTCGGACTGGGTCAGCGCGGCGGTCAGCCGGCCGATGAAGTCATCGACCTGGCCGGTGTTGTAACCGCGCAGGCCAACGGTGAAATCGGGCTGGGAGTTCGCGTTATCGAAGAACGCAAGGGGGGACTGCTGCTGGGGCATTGGGACATACTCGCAGACGCCCCAGGGTGCTTCGCAAGAGCGGTACGGACCTTTCGTGTCCTCATTACATGGTCAACTCCGCTCGGCCGCCGGGACCCGGACCAAACGGCGATCTTGGCAGGTCCCGGGCGGGTCGGGCGTCACCCGAGGTCACGACGAAAAGGGCCGCGGGACGATGCCCGCGGCCCTTTGTCAGCCGTACGTCGGTAACACGCGAATGGGGTCCGACGCCCCGTGTCGAAAGGCAATCACCGGTCGCCGCAAAGGCCATCCCGGCATCAGCCGGACGGCTCAGTGGCCGCGGAACCGGTTGATCGCCGTTTCGTGCCGGGCGCGCAGCTCGGTGTCCCGGACGCCGAGCCCGTCGGTGGGCGCCAGGCAGCGCACGCCGACCTTGCCCTGATGCGCGTTGCGGTGCACCTCGTACGCCGCCTGGCCGGTCTGCTCCAGCGGGTACGTCTTCGACACTGTCGGGTGCACCTTGCCGAGCGCGACGAGGCGGTTGGCCTGCCACGCCTCGTGGTAGTTGGCGAAGTGGCTGCCGACGATCCGCTTGAGGTGCATCCAGAGGTAGCGGTTGTCGTACTGGTGCTGGAACCCGCTGGTGGAGGCGCAGGTGACGATGGTGCCCCCGCGCTTGGCCACGAAGACGCTGGCGCCGAAGGTCTCCCGGCCGGGGTGCTCGAAGACGATGTCCGGGTCCTCGCCGCCGGTGAGCTGCCGGATCCGCTCGCCGAAGCGCCGCCACTCGTCCTGGTCCTGGGTCTCCTCGTCCTTCCAGAACCGGAAGCCCTCGGCGGCCCGGTCGATGACCAGCTCGGCGCCCATCGAGCGGCACAGCTCGGCCTTCTCCGGCGAGGAGACCACGCAGATCGGGATCGCGCCGCCGTTGAGGGCCATCTGGGTGGCGTAGCTGCCCAGGCCGCCGGAGGCGCCCCAGATCAGCACCACGTCGCCCTGCTTCATGTTGGCGCCGTGGTGCGACACGAGCTGCCGGTACGCGGTGGAGTTGACCAGCCCCGGGCTGGCCGCCTCCTCCCAGGTCAGGTGGCGCGGCTTCGGCATCAGCTGGTTGGCCTTGACCACGGCCAGTTCGGCGAGCCCGCCGAAGTTGGTCTCGAAGCCCCAGATCCGCTGCTGCGGGTCCAGCATGGTGTCGTCGTGGCCGGCGGCGTCCTCCAGCTCGACCGACAGGCAGTGCGCGACCACCTCGTCGCCGGTCTTCCAGCGGGTCACGCCGGGACCGGTCCGCAGCACCACGCCGGCGGCGTCCGAGCCCACCACGTGGTACGGCAGGTCGTGCCGGCGGGTCAGCTCGGAGAGCCGGCCGTAGCGCTGGAGGAACTTGAACGTCGGCAGCGGCTCGAAGATGCTGGTCCAGACGGTGTTGTAGTTGATCGCGCTGGCCATCACCGCGACCAGCGCCTCGCCCGGGCCGAGCTCCGGGGTGGGCACCTCCTGAAGGTGCAGCGCCTTGCGCGGGTCCTTGTCCCGGGTCGCCATGCCGTCGAACATCCGGGTGTCCTCGGCCCGGACCACCATGCCGCGGTAGCTCTCGGGTACGGGCAGGCCGGCAAGGCCGGCGAGTTCCCGCTCCGGCTGCGCGGAGCCCTCCGCCGCCATGATCGCTTCAAGGATGTCCTGCACGGTGACCTCCCGTTCGTCCGCACCCACACCGGGGGCAGGGGTGCTGCCATCGTCGGCGCCGGTGCGACCGACCGCCATGTCGGCAAACGACACATCCGGCACCGGTCGCGCTCCTGTGCGGCGGACGTTACTGAACGGTAGCTAGGGCCGGAAGCCCTGTGTGAAAAACTGCATCCGCCGATGCGTGGAGGTGTTCATGGGAACGTGGAATCGCGCATTGCCAATCTCCCATCCCATGAATTGCCGCGATGCCCGGAGCGGAACACGCCCAGTCGTGGGCCCTGGACCGCGACCCCACGACCGGGCGCACACGGCCGCGCGGGTCGGCTCAGTGGCCGGCTGCCGCGGGTTCCACCAGCTCGACCAGGACGCCGCCGGCGTCCTTCGGGTGCACGAAGTTGATCCGGGAGTCGGCGGTGCCCCGCTTCGGGGTCTCGTAGAGCAGCCGGACGCCCCGCTCGCGCAGCGCGGCGCAGGCCGCGTCGATGTCCGCCACCGTGTACGCCACCTGCTGCACGCCCGGGCCGTTCCGGTCCAGGAACTTCGCGATCGTCGACTCCGGCGACAGCGGGGCGAGCAGCTGCAGGCAGCCGCCCTCGGTGGTCGGGCCGACAGCCAGCATCGCCTCGCGTACGCCCTGCTCGGCATTGGTCTCGATGTGCACGCAGCGCATCCCGAAGGTGCGCTGGTAGAAGTCGATCGCGGCGTCCAGGTCGGCCACGGCGATCCCGACGTGGTCGATCCGGCGCAGCCCGATGTCTGTGACGTAGTCCGCAGCGGGCTCGAGGGAGGAGTTCTCTGCCATGGCGCTAGTCTGACCGAACAATCGTTAAGGCGTACAGGTCGGCACCCCCCCTCGGAGGCAGGCAATGGCTTCGGTGATCGTCAGCGGCGCGCGGACCCCGATGGGGCGCCTGCTCGGCAACCTCAAGGACCTCCCGGCGACGAAGCTCGGCGGCGTCGCGATCAAGGCCGCGCTGGAGCGCGCCGGCGTCGCTCCGGAGCAGGTCCAGTACGTGATCATGGGCCAGGTGCTCCAGGCCGGCACCGGTCAGATCCCGGCCCGCCAAGCGGCGGTCGAGGCGGGCATCCCGATGTCCACCCCGGCGCTGACCATCAACAAGGTCTGCCTCTCCGGCCTCGACGCCATCGCCCTGGCCGACCAGCTCATCCGGGCCGGCGAGTTCGACATCGTGGTGGCCGGCGGCATGGAGTCGATGACCAACGCCCCGCACCTGCTGCTCGGCCAGCGCACCGGCTACAAGTACGGTGACGTCACCATCAAGGACCACATGGCCCTCGACGGCCTGACCGACGCCTGGGACTGCTGCTCGATGGGCGAGTCGACCGAGCGGCACGGCACCAGGCACGGCATCAGCCGCCAGGAGCAGGACGCCTTCGCCGCGGCCAGCCACCAGCGGGCCGCCGCCGCGCAGAAGAACGGCCACTTCGCCGACGAGATCGCCCCGGTGATCATCCCGCAGCGCAAGGGTGACCCGGTGGTGATCAGCGAGGACGAGGGCATCCGGCCGGACACCACCGCGGAGTCGCTGGGCCGCCTCCGCCCGGCGTTCACCAAGGACGGCACCATCACCGCCGGCAGCTCCTCGCCGATCTCCGACGGCGCCGCCGCAGTGGTCGTGATGAGCAAGGCGAAGGCCAAGGAGCTGGGGCTGACCTGGCTCGCCGAGATCGGCGCGCACGGCAACGTGGCCGGCCCGGACAACTCCCTGCACTCGCAGCCGTCGAACGCGATCAACCACGCCCTGAAGAAGGGCGGCCTGAGCGTCGAGGACCTCGACCTCATCGAGATCAACGAGGCGTTCGCCGCGGTCGGCATCCAGTCCATGCGCGACCTGGGGATCACCGCGGACAAGGTCAACGTCAACGGCGGCGCCATCGCGCTCGGCCACCCGATCGGCATGTCCGGCGCCCGGCTGGTGGTCACCCTGGCGCTGGAACTCAAGCGGCGCGGCGGCGGCACCGGCGCGGCGGCGCTCTGCGGTGGCGGCGGGCAGGGCGACGCGCTGATCATCCACGTGCCGGCCGGGGGCGAGTCCCAGCAGTGAGCGATGTCGTCGAGAACGCCCCGGTTGCGGCCACCGGTTCGGTGCGCCGCAGCCGGGACGTACCGATGCTGGTCGAGCGGGCCCGCGCGGGCGACCCCCGCGCGGTGGCCCGGCTGATCACCCTGGTCGAGTCCGGCGACGAGGTGCTGCCGCAGGTCGCGGCGGCGCTCGCGCCGTACTCCGGGCAGGCCCAGGTCGTCGGCCTGACCGGGTCTCCGGGCGTGGGAAAGTCGACCACCACGAACGAGCTGGTCCGGGCGCTGCGGGCGCGCGGCCACCGGGTCGGGGTGCTGGCCATCGACCCGTCCAGCCCCTTCACCGGCGGCGCGATCCTCGGCGACCGGGTCCGGATGCAGGACCACGCCACCGACCCGGGCGTGTACATCCGCTCGATGTCCAGCCGCGGCCACCTCGGCGGCCTCTCCGCGGCCACCCCCCAGGCGGTGCGGGTGCTGGAGGGCGCCGGCTGCGACGTGGTGCTGGTGGAGACGGTCGGCGTCGGGCAGGCGGAGGTGGAGGTCGCCTCCCTCGCGGACACCACGCTGGTGCTGCTCGCGCCGGGGATGGGCGACGCGATCCAGGCGGTCAAGGCCGGCATCCTGGAGATCGCCGACATCTTCGTGGTCAACAAGGCCGACCGGGACGGCGCCGACGCCACCGTCCGCGACATCCAGGGCATGATCGCCCTCGGCGAGCGCGGGCCGGGGGAGTGGCGGCCGCAGGTGGTGCGGGCGATCGCCGCCCGCGGCGAGGGGATCGACGACATCGCCGCCGCGATCGACAAGCACCGCGGCTGGCTGGAGAAGCACGGCGAGCTGCAGCGCCGCCGGGAGGCGCGCGCCGCCGCCGAGATCGAGGCGATCGCGCTCGGCGTCCTCCGCGACCGGATCGGCTCCCTCCGCGACGGTACGGAGCTGCCGACGCTCGCCGCGAAGGTGGCCGAGGGCGCGATCGACCCGTACGCGGCCGCCGACGAACTGCTCGCCCAGCTCGGCTCCTGAGCTCCCACCCGCTCTGCGGACGCCTGACCCACGAGGGTGTCCGCGGGGCGGAGCCGCGTTACGGGACAGGGCTGCTGATCTCAGCGCAGGACTTCGACATCCGGATGGACTGGTTGGCCTGGGCACTGGGTCTCGTGCTGACCGTTCTGCTGTTGCTGGGCTGGAGCCACGCTCTCAGCGCTCTGGTCGGCACCCGGTCGTCACGCCTTCCCCGCCCGCGTCGCGCCCCACGCGGACCGGCGGGCCCGGACGGGGTCCTTTGACGGTCGGACGAGACCGGACGACCGCCCCCTCCATAGGGGAGCCATCGTAGGCGTCTCGCCTAGTACGCTCGCACCGCCTCACACGGATCCGTGGGGCGGTGCGACGTTGTGGGGAGAACATGGCTGACGAGGCGACGCAGGAGCTGTCGGTGAGGCCGGACGCGGTGGCGGGTGGCACGACGCACGTCTCCGACGAGGTGGTGGAGAAGATCGCCGTGGCCGCCGCCCGCTCGGTCCCCGGGGTGGCGGAGCTCGGCGGCGACGTGGCCCGGTTCTTCAACGCGGTGCTCGACAAGGTGGGACTGGACCAGGTCGGCGACGCCCGGCGGGGCTGCTGGGCGCATGTCACGAACGGCGCCGCGGTGGTCAACCTGGTGCTGGTGATCTCCGGCGGCCGGCCGGTGCCCGAGGTGACCGACGCGGTCCGGTCGGCGGTGACCTCGGCGGTCGAGGCGTACGGGCTGCGGGTCGACGAGATCAACATCCGGGTCGACGACGTGGCGCTGGGCGGTCCGGCGGTGCCGTCGGCCTGACCCAGGTTACCGGTCGGTACGAACTTCCTTAGCGATCGTTCAGGGCCCCGTTCTACACTCGGACTTCAGTCGAGGACTCGAGGAGGAGCTCCGCGGATGAACGCCGACGAGATCGCCGCCGGACGGGCACGCTGGCAGGCCCGCTACGACGCCGCACGCAAGCGGGACGCGGACTTCACCACGCTGTCCGGAATGACCGTCGACCCGGTGTACGGGCCGCCGGAGGACACCGCGTACCCGGGCTTCGAGCGGATCGGATGGCCGGGCGAGTACCCGTACACCCGGGGGCTCTACCCGACCGGCTACCGCGGGCGGACCTGGACCATCCGGCAGTTCGCCGGCTTCGGTAACGCCCAGCAGACCAACGAGCGGTACAAGATGATCCTGGGCGCGGGCGGTGGCGGGCTCTCCGTCGCGTTCGACATGCCGACGCTGATGGGCCGCGACTCGGACGACCCGCAGGCGCTCGGCGAGGTCGGCCACTGCGGCGTCGCCATCGACACCGCGACCGACATGGAGGCGCTCTTCGACGGCATCGACCTGGCCGGCGTCACCACCTCGATGACCATCTCCGGCCCGGCCGTGCCGGTCTTCTGCATGTACCTGGTCGCCGCCGAACGGCAGGGCGCGGACCTGTCCACGCTGGACGGCACGCTGCAGACGGACATCTTCAAGGAGTACATCGCGCAGAAGGAGTGGCTCTTCGACCCCGAGCCGCACCTGCGCCTCATCGGCGACCTGATGGAGTACTGCGCGCGGGAGATTCCGCGGTACAAGCCGCTCTCCGTCTCCGGGTACCACATCCGGGAGGCCGGTTCGACCGCCGCGCAGGAACTGGCGTACACCCTGGCCGACGGGTTCGGCTACGTCGAGCTGGGGCTCTCCCGCGGGCTGGACGTCAACGTCTTCGCCCCGGGCCTGAGCTTCTTCTTCGACTCACACGTCGACTTCTTCGAGGAGATCGCCAAGTTCCGGGCCGCCCGCCGGATCTGGGCCCGCTGGCTGCGTGACGTCTACGGCGCCACCAGCGAGAAGGCCCTGTGGCTGCGGTTCCACACGCAGACCGCCGGGGTGTCGTTGACCGCCCAGCAGCCGGTCAACAACGTGGTCCGGACCGCGGTCGAGGCTCTGGCAGCGGTGCTCGGCGGCACCAACTCGCTGCACACCAACGCCCTCGACGAGACCCTGGCGCTGCCCACCGACGAGTCGGCCGAGATCGCCCTGCGGACCCAGCAGGTGCTGATGGAGGAGACCGGGGTGACCAACGTGGCGGACCCGCTCGGCGGCTCCTGGTACGTCGAGGCGCTCACCGACAAGATCGAGGCCGAGGCGGAGGAGATCTTCGCCCGGATCAGGCAGCTCGGCGGCGAGGGCCCGCACCAGATCGGCCCGATGACCTCGGGCATTCTGCGCGGCATCGAGGACGGCTGGTTCACCGGCCACATCGCCGAGTCGGCCTTCGTCTACCAGCAGGCGCTGGAGAAGGGCGAGAAGAAGATCGTCGGCGTCAACTGCCACACCGGCACGGTCGCCAAGGACCTGGAGATCCTGCGCATCTCGCACGAGGTGGAGCTGGAGCAGCGCCGGGTGCTCGCCGAGCGCAAGTCCGCTCGGGACGAGGCGGCCGTGAAGGCGGCCGTCGACCGCATGGTCGAGGTGAGCCGTACCGGCGAGAACATGATTCCGGCCATGCTGGACGCGGTCCGCGTCGAGGCGACCCTCGGCGAGATCTGCGACGCGCTGCGCGCCGAGTGGGGCGTCTACCGCGAGCCGGCCCGCTTCTAGCCCGTGCCCGACCCGCGCCCCGCGATCGTGCACGTCGGGCCGGCCTGACGCGGCATCTGCCCCATTTGTCGGGGCCGAAAGTGCAAGATCGCGGAGAACGGGGGCGGGTGGCGCCGGAGGGGCGGTGAGCAGGCGTGAGAGTTGCAACTGTCGCCGTCGCGGTTGATCTGCGTTCAGCGGGACACGTGCGAGACTAGGTAACCATGAGCGACCCACGGATCACCTCGTCGATCTTCACCCGCGGCGCGGTCGACCTCAGCGCGCTGCGCACCCCCGCACCCACCCCCGCCCCGGCCAAGGCCGGTCCCCCCGCCGGTGCACCCGGCGGCTCGGTCGGCGGGGTCACCGTCATCGACGTGAGCGAGGCGACCTTCCAGTCGGAGGTCCTCGAACGCTCCCTCACCACGCCGGTGATCGTGGACTTCTGGGCCGAGTGGTGCGAGCCGTGCAAGCAGCTCTCCCCGGTTCTGGAACGGCTGGCCGTGGAGGGTGGCGGCGCCTGGATGCTCGCCAAGATCGACGTGGACGCCAACCCGCGCATCGCCCAGATGTTCCGGGTTCAGGGCATCCCGATGGTCTACGCGGTGGTCGGCGGCCAGCCGATTGACGCCTTCTCCGGCGTGGTGCCGGAAGCCCAGCTCCGACAGTGGATCCAGGCCGTGGTCAAGGCCGGCGGCGTGACCATGGCCGAGCCGGAGGATCCCCGCCTCGACGAGGCCGACGACGCCCTGATGAGCGGCGACCTCGACGCGGCCGAGCGGGCGTACCGGAAGATCCTCGCCGAGTCCCCGGCGGACGTGGCGGCGGAGGCGGGCCTGGCCCAGGTCGGGCTGGCCCGCCGGGTGGCCGGCGCCGACCCGCAGGCGGCCCTCACCGCCGCGCAGGCCAATCCCGACGACGTGGACGCGCAGCTGCTGGCCGCGGACATCGAGGTGCTGAGCGGCATGGCCGAGCAGGCCTACAAGCGGCTCGTCGACCTGGTCCGCCGGACCGCCGGCGACGACCGGGAGAAGGTACGCCAGCACCTGGTCGGGCTGTTCACCATCGCCGGCCCGGACGACCCCGCGGTTGCCTCGGCCCGCCGGGCCCTGGCCAGCGCCCTGTTCTGAGTTCACAGCACGCCAGCGCGGGCCGGCGTTCCGGCCGGCCCGCCCGACCATCGAGGACGGGAGCTCATGATGCGCCGGATCGCCGTCCTCGATGCACCGACCAACCTGGGTCTGCGCCCGCCCACGTCCACCTCGGTCCCCGGCTGCGCCAAGGCGCCGGGCGCGCTGCGCGACCACGGCCTGCTCGCCCGGCTGCGCGCCCGCGACGCCGGCTGCCTCACCCCGCCCCGGTACGACCC
>JBARAE010000643.1:0-3763 GCA_049791715.1 Micromonospora sp. | reverse complement strand
GTTGTACTCGGTGAAGAACCCGTCGCAGAACGCTCGGGCAGCGGACAGGCTCGGGAACGATCCGGGAAAGTCGTGCAGGTACTTCAGGGTCTTGAACTGCGCTTCGGAGAACGGATTGTCGTCCGATTAACCGGCTAACGGGCCGGGTTTCTGGTGTTGGCCGGTTAACGCTTTGGTCAGGTTCGTCGTTTGCTGATGCGGCGGAGTTGTTCTTCGTGGTGGCGGACGCGGGTGGCGACGGCTTCGAGGGCGGTGCGGAGAGCGGCGATGTCGGAGGCCAGGCCGGTGATGGTTGCGGCGTGCGTGGAGCGGTGGCGGTGGTCGTCGATGAGGGCGCGCAAGGTCGGGTTTCGGTAGAGGGTGGTGCGGCCCAGGCCGCTGCGTGCGGCGACCTGTGTGAAGGTGACCGGTTGGCGGTCGGCGAGGAGTTCGGCGCAGGCTTGTTCGACTCTGGTGACGGGGTCGGTGCTGGTCATCCGGCTTGGGCCTGCTCGATGAGGGTGTCGAGCCGGGCGATGAGCTTGTGGTGGCGGGCGGCCTCGGTGATCCAGCCGCGTTCCTCGGCGTCTTGAGCCAGAGCGTGCGCGTCGACGCGTTGGGCTGCGAGCACGGGCAGGGAGCTGGCGTCGGAGTGGAGGCTTGGGCAGTGTTCGCAGATGTTGGCGTAGGTGCAAGCGCCCTGGGCGGGTGCGCGGAGGCAGAATCCGCCGGCCAGCCTCGATTTGATCAGCGGGGTGGTCTTCCAGTCCGCGCCTTGGGTGATGTCGGCCAGGGGCAGGCTGGTCCGGGTGGTCGTCGGGATGCCGGCGCGTTGCTTGGCCAGGGTCAGGGCGCGTTCGTACTCTTGCCGGATCGTGGTGTCGAAGAGGCGCCCGTAGCGCAGGCTCATCTCGGCGGACACGTGGCCGAGCAATGCCATCAGGGATTGCAGGGATACTCCGGCGTTGACCAGTGCGGTGGCGTAGGTGTGACGGAGTTGGTGGGGTGTGGTGTGGCCGAGGCCGGCGGCGTCGGCGGCGCGTTCCAGTTCGTCGCGGACGGCGTTTTGGGACAGCCGCCGGCCGTGGTGGGTGAACAGGAATTGTGCTGAGCGCCGGTATCGGGGGTGCGGCAACGGTTGTCCTGGGGAGCGGATGGCGGTGATGTGGTCGATCAGGTCGAGGATGTCGTCGTCGAGCGGGACCATGCGTTCGGATTCGAGTTTGCCGAGCGGGACTTTCAGCCATGCGCCTTGTCCGGGGACCTCGTGGACGCAGTCGAGTTCCAGGTCGAGGAGTTCGCCGATGCGCAGTCCGCAGGAGCGTTGCAGCCGCAGTGCGCAGGCGGCCAGTTCGTTGCCGGGGCCGGGGCGTTGCAGTTCGGCGGTGAGTCGCCGGTCGGCGTCGATGGGGAGGTAGCGGGGCAGGACTCTGGGGAGTTTGGGGATGTCGTCGCGGAACACCAGCCGTCGGGGTGGGGCCTCAGGCCAGCCCCATTCGGTGATGTCGGTGAGGAACCCGGCGAGGGCGAGGACGCGGCGGGAGCGTTCGGCGACGGAGATGACCTGGCCGGTTTTGGTGTTGATGGCGTCGACTTGCGCGGACAGGTAGGGCTCGATGTGCCGGCATCGTTGCAGGTCGGCGATCGAGGGCAGGGCCGGGTCGGTGGCGGCGAGGAAGGTCCCGAAGTGCATCAGTCGGGTGGCCAGGGAGGAGACCGTTTTCGGCACGCATGTCGCTCGTTTGCGTTCCAGGTAGGCGACCAGCGCTGTGCGGATGGGCGGCGTGACCGCGTGCAGGCGGTCGGTGAAGGTGATGGCACTCGTGCGGCCGGGTGGGGTCGGCAGGATCTGCAGGTGGAACAGGACCCGGCGGGTGTTGCTCAGCGCCGCCTCGTAGTGCCGCCAGCTCTTGCCGGTGCGTGCTTCCCGTTCGGCGCAGGCTTCGGCGAAGTCGGCGATGTCCTGGGCGGTAAGCCGGTGCAGCGGCCGGCCGGTCTGCAGGAGCAGCCGGGCGGGGACCTGGGATGCGGTGGCGAGCCGGACGCGATCACTGAAGCCCAGCTGCGCCGCGGCGTTCAGGAAGACGGCCAGGCCGGCTCCGGCCGGGCAGCCTTCCACCTCCCGCCAGATGCTGGAGAACTTCCGCTCCAGCAGGTAGTCGTAGCCGGGTCGCAGACCGCCGTGCAGGATCAGGAAGGTGATCAGGGGCCGGGTCGAGCCGTTGGCCGCCAGCCGGACCGTCAACGGTTCCGCCGCCCACGCAGCCGGGTCCGGCCATCTGGTAAAGAAGGTGCGGGCCGCCGTCCAGTACGCGGTGTTCCCGCGACCGGTCCGGGCCAGATACTCCATATAGGACGCGTGCAGGTCGTGGCGGTCAGGAACGGGCACGGATGCGTTCTCGAGCGGCATCGAACTCGGCTTTCACGTGTGTGGGAGCGAGATGGATGTACCGGGCGCTGGTGTCGACGTGCGCGTGCCCGAGTAACGCCTGCATCACCGACAGGTCGACCCCGGCCTCGGCCAGGGCGGTCCCGAAGGTGTGCCGCAACGCGTGCGGGTGCCCGGCGCCGATCCCGGAGATCCCACGGTGGTAGCGGAAGATCGTGCGGAGTCCCGCCGTCGTCAGCGGCTGTCCGCGGTTCGGGCCCTTGGCCACGATGAACACGTTGGCACTGCTCGTTTCCGGGCGTTCCGCCAGCAGATAGACCTGGATCACCGAGGCGACGTCACCGTCCAGCGGAACCCGGCGTTCCCGGTTGCCCTTGCCCAGGACCTGCAGCCAGCGGCCGCCGATGTCGACATCAGCGATCCTCAACGCGAGGACCTCGCACGATCGCAGCCCGCAATACAGCATCAGCCCGGCGATCGCCCGGTCCCGCCACGTCTGGAAGCTGGCCAGCAACTCGGTCGCCTGCGGTTGAGACAACGGCCGCGGGAGTCGGCGCGGCTCACGCAGCCGTATCCCCGAACGGCTTTTCGGCCGCCGGACGGTGTGCGCCAACAGACCGTTGCGTTCTCCAGCAACCGGTCGACGGGCATCGCGTCCTCGCGGCACCGGGTTCGCCAGCGTCGGATCGCGCATGGCACGGAACCCGAACAGCCCTGAGATGGCGGCCAACCTGCGATTGATCGTCGTCGCCGCGTACTGGTCCATGCGGCCGCCATCGAGTTTCACCACGTTCGGGCCGGGCCGCCCAGGTATCCGCGCTTCGCGACACGCACGCAGAAACCGCAGCAGCACGTCCGTCGTCACCGCAGCCAAGTCGACGTTCTCACCCACAAGCCAGCGGCAGAACGCGAGCAGGTCGAACCCGTAGGCCCGAACCGTCTTCGGCGAGTAGTTCCGATCACCCAGATACGCAAGATACTCATCGACTAGCGCGAACCGCGCGGACGCCGGCCCCGCCAGCACCCAGCCCTCGCCTCGAGGCACCAACCGCAACGACGAATCCGACACGTTCATGAGGAACAGATGTATCCCCAACGAACGCGATTCACCAGGAATCACATGACCGTGGGCGTGTCGCTGATCTGGGAAAACGTCGCAGTTAGCCGGTTAAGAGGCAGATCCCGGTACGCCCGACGGATTGCCTGATCCCATGCTCGCGAAGCACCTTGCCGAACTCGGCGGACGTATAGTTCTGCCGCGATCCGAATGGAATATCGCACCATCCTTGATATCGTGATTACGGACCGCCATACCGATAGCGGCGCTGATCAGCGGAGTTTTGTAGTTGTCCGACATCGCCCAGCCGACCACCATTTTCGTGTAGCAGTCGAGCA
>JBARAE010000642.1:0-10872 GCA_049791715.1 Micromonospora sp. | reverse complement strand
CGCCCCGGCGGCCCGGTCCCGCCCGCCGCACCGGGTGCCGCCGCCCTGGTAGACGCAGGAGGGCGGATCGCCGGCGTTGACCACGAGCCCGAGGTGGGCGGTGCCGTCACCCGGGGTGACGGTGAAGCCGCCGGCCACCGCGATCGGGTACACCACCAGCAGCTGCTCGATGCCGGGCAGCCGGCGGGCGGCGATCCCGTTGACCGTCACCAGGTTGCCCAGCAGGGTGCCGATGCTCGGTTCCAGGCCACGCAGCAGCGCCCGCAGTTCGGCGCCGGCCGGTGGGCCGGTGGCCAGCAGCCGCCGCAGGTCCGGGTCGGCGGCGCGGAGGGTGGCGGCGAGCTGCGCCAGCCCGTCCGACCACCGGCGCAGCGCCTCCGCCGACTCGGCCTGGGTGGTGAGCACGGTGCGCCCGTCCCGGATCAGCGCGAGCGTCTCGGGCAGCCGCGCGTCGGCCTCGGTGAGCAGCGCGTCACCCGCGTCGAGGATCCGCGCGAGAGCCTGCTCGTTGCCCTCGAACGCGGTGCCCAGCTCGGTGATGAGGACGGTCAGGTCGTCCGGGTCGACCGAGCGGACCAGGGCGTCCAGATTGGTCAGCAGCGCCTCCGGGGCGAGCGGGACGCCGGTGCGCTCGACCGGGATGACCGCGCCGTCGGCGAGGAATGGCCCGCCGTCGCGGTCGGGGCGCAGGTCGAGGTACTGCTCGCCGACGGCGGAGCGCTGGGTGACCACGGCGCGCAGCGCGTCGGGCACCCGTACGCCCCGGCGGATGCGCACATCGACGCGGACCCGGTCGGCGCGCAGCGCGACGGCGGTGACCCGGCCGACGGGGACGCCCCGGTAGGTGACGGGGGCGTTGGCGAAGATGCCGCCGGCTCGGGCGAGGTCGACGTGGACGAGGTAGTTGCCGCCGAACAGCCGGTCGCCGAGGCCGACGTAGCGGATCCCGACGTACCCGATGCCGAGGACGCTCACCAGCACGAAGGCCAGGACCTGAAGTTTCGCGGTACGCCCGATCACGGGATCAGCCCTCCCCCCAGCACGTCGGTCAGGTCGCCGACCTGTCCGGTGACCGCCCCCGTCACCGGCAACAGGCACTCGGCGGCCAGCACGGTGCCGTCCGGCAGTTCGGTGCCGGCCGGGAAGGCGGTGCCCGGCGGCACGATCCCGGTGGGCAGGAGCAGCCCGCCGGCGGGCACCTCGGAGCCAGGTTTGAGCAGGACGCACCCGTCCGGCAGGCCGCACTCCTTCGGCGGCGTCCAGGTCGCCGGGAAGTCCTTCGGGTCGGGCAGGCACGTCAGCGGCAGCTCGGGGACACCGGGTCGGATGCCGGGTGAGGACGGAGTGGCGCCGGCGTCGGGCTTGCGGGGTGCGGCCGGCGCGTCCGGTCGGGCGGCCTGCCGGGCCGGTGCCGGGGCGGCGGCGACCAGGTTGGCCAGGATGCTGGCCGCGTCCAGGTCGGCGGTGACGGAGAGGTTGACGAAGTCGCCGACGATCGCGCCGGTCACGTTCGGCGGGAACGGGTACGACAGCATGAAGTCCAGCGACTTCGGCAGGTCGTCCCCGGCCCGGGCGAGCTGTTCCAGGATCGGCTGCAACGCGCGCACGCTGGCCAGGGTGTCGTTCCGGCTGCGGTCGACCACCCGGGTGCCGACCCGGCCCAGTTCACCGAGGGCGGTCAGCGCGCTGGTGAGCTGGGCGCGCTGCTGGGCCAGCACGGTCAGCCCCGGTGCGAGGGAGTCCAGCGCGTCGCCGACCACCTGGCGTTGCCGGGCGAGCCGGCCGCTCAGTCGGTCGAGCGCGTCGATCGCGCGGACGATGTCGGTCTTCTGCCGGTCCAGCCCGCCGATGAAGGTGTCGAGCTGGTGCAGGGTGTCCCGGACAGCGGGTTCACGGCCGTCGAGGGCCCTGCCGAGTTCCTCGTTGATGGTCCGGAGCTGGGCCAGGCCGCCGCCGTTGAGGAGCAGGCCGAGGGCGCCGAGCACCTCCTCCACCTCGGCGCCGCGGCTGGTGCGGGACAGCGGGATGACGTCACCATCGCCGAGCCGTCCGCGGGCCGGTTCGGTGGGCGGCGCGGCCACCGTCACGTACTTCTCCCCCAGCAGGCTGCTCTGCCGCACGGCGGCGGTCGCGTTCGCGGGCAGCCGTACGGCGCGGTCGAGGCGCAGCCGAACCTGGGCGTGCCAGCCGGACAGGGAGATCTTCTCCACGCTGCCGACGGTGACGTCGTCGACCTTGACGGCGGCCTGCGGCACCAGGTCGAGCACGTCGGTGAACTCGACGGTGACGGTGTAGCCGTCGCCGGCCGGGGCGCCGCCGGGTAGCGGCAGGTCCGCCAGCTCCGGCAGGCCGCACCCGGCGGGAAGCAGCGCCGCCGCCAGGGCGGCGACCAGCACCGGGGCCCTCATGCCGGGCCTCGCAGGATGCCGCCCAGGGTGGGGTCGCTGGTGGTGGAGCCGCCCGGCGCCGGGTCGGGGACCGGCGCACCGGGGGAGCTGACTCCCGGTGAGGACCCGCCGGCCGCCGGGGCGCCGGGCGGCAGCTTGAGCAGCTTGCGCAGCTGATCGGTCAGGGGCAGGCCGCGGGCGTGCAGGGTCTGCGCGAGCGCCCGGCACTTCGCCGGCACCTGGGCGGCGGGGAGCTGGTCCACCATCAGCGAGCAGACGAACCCGGCCGGGTCGTACGGGCCGAGGGGGTTGTCCCGGGTGTCGAGGGTGCCCGAGCGCGGGTTGTACGCGAGGCTGAGGTTGTTCACCGCCAGCGGCGCCACGTCCAGGATGTCGATGACCGCCTGCTGCTGCCGGACCAGCACCCGGGTGACCTCGGCCAGCGCGTCGACGTTGTCGGTCAGCGCCGCCCGGTTCCGCCGGACGAAGGTGGTGACGTCGGCGAGCGCGGCGGCGAGGTTGCGCAGCGCGGCGGCCAGCTCGTCCTTCTCCCCGGCGAGCTGCTCGGCGACGTCGGCGAGCTGCTGGTTGAAGCCGCGGACCTGCTGATCGCTGCGGGCCAGCGCGGTGGTGAACCGTTGCAGGTTGGCCACCGAGCCGAACAGGTCCTGCCGGCCGTCGGCGAGGGTGGTCAACGTGCGGGACAGCCCGTCGAGGGTGTCGTGCAGGCTGCCGCCGTTGCCCTCCAGGTTCGCCCGCCCGGTGGTGACCAGGTCGGACAGGGCGCCGTCGGCGTTGGCACCCTCCGGGCCGAGGGTGCGGTTGAAGTCGTCGAGCGCCTGGTAGATGTCGTCGATCTCCATCGGCGCGGCGGTGCGGTCGACCGGGATCACGGCGCCGTCGGCGAGGATCGAGCCGCCGGTGAAGGCCGGGGTGAGCTGCACGTACCGGTCGCTGACCACGCTGGGCGGGACGATCAGCGCCCGGGCGTCGGCGGGTACCTCCACGTCGGGGTCGTAGCGCAGGTCGACCCGTACGGTCCGGCCCTGCGGGGTGACCGACTCGACCTCGCCGACCCGTACGCCGAGGACTCGGACGTCCGAGCCGGGATAGACCCCGACCGCCCGGGTGAAGTACGCGACCACCCGCCGCTGGGCCGGTTGGTGGCGCCACACCACCACGCCGGCGGCGACGGCGGTCAGCAGCACGGTGGCGGCGGCGAGGGGGCGCCGCCAGCGCTGGATCGGGCCGGGCATTCAGCGTCCTCCCGTCGTGGGCTGGTACGGCTGGAGCAGGCCGTCGACATAGGAGTCGAACCAGCGGCCGTTGCCGGTCACGTTGGCGAACGCGGTGACGAACCGCGCCATCCGCCGGATGGTCTGCTCCAGGTCGTCGCGGTTGCGCTGCAGGACGGCCACCACGTCACGCAGCTTGCGCAGGGCCGGTTCGAGCTGGGCGCGGTTGTCGGCGACCAACCCGGAGAGCTGGGTGGCGAGGTCGTCGGTGCCGACGAGCAGCCGGTGAATCGCGTCCCGGCGGCGGCTGACCTCGGTCAGCAGCTTCTCGCCGTCGGTGACGAGCCGGCGGAACTCCTCGTCCCGCTCGGCGATCACGCCGGTGACGGTGCGGGTCCGGGCGAGCAGGGTGCGCAGTTCGGCGTCGCGGCCGGCCACTGTGCGGGACAGCCGGGACAGGCCGGTCAGCGAGGTGTGGACGCTGGCCGGGGTGTCGGCGAACGTCGTGGACAGGGTGCGGAACGCCTCGGCGAGCTGGTCGGTGTCGACCTTGTCGAGGGTGCCGGCCAGCCCGGTGACCGCCTGCACCACGTCGAACGGCGCGGCGGTGCGGGCGAGCGGGATCTGCCCGCCCTCGGGCAGGCGACCCCGTCCGGCCGGGGCGAGCGCGAGGTACTTCTGCCCGAGCACGGTCTTGATCCGGATGGTGGCGCCGGTGTCGCGGCCGATCCGTACGCCGTCGTCGTCGACGCGGAACCGGACCCGGACGTACGGCGGGGTGCCGCGGGCCAGCTCCACCGCGGTCACCGCACCGACCCGGACCCCGGCCACCCGGACCTCGTTGCCGACGGCGAGGCCGCTGGCGTCGTGGAACGCGGCCTGGTAGCTGCGGCCGGTCAAGGCGGCCAGCCGGTCGAGCTGGAAGGCGCCGAGCAGGGCGGCGACGATCACGGTCAGCCCGACCGCGCCGACGAGGACGGGGTTGCGTTCACGGAACGGCTTCACTGGTCGCCTCCGGTGGCGCAGCGGGCGGCGGGAGCACTGAAGGCGGCCGGATTCAGCGGCGCCCGGCCGGCGACGGCGACCCGGCCGTCGAAGTCGCAGAGGTAGAAGTTGAACCAGGAGCCGTAGGAGGCGACCCGGGTGAGTGACTCGTAGCGCTCGGGGAGCCGGCCGAGGGTGCCGTCGATGACGGCGGCGTTGCGGTCCAGGGTGCCGGCGAGGTCGTCCAGGGCGCGCACGTCGGCGGCCAGCGGCGGTCGTACCTCGCGCAGCAGCGACGAGGTCACGTCGGTGAGTTCACCGAGGTTCGCCAGAGCGTCGCCGATGGCGGTGCGGTCGGCGGCGAGTCCGGAGACGAACTGCTGCAACTGGGCGACGCTCTGGTCCAGCTCGCGGTCGCGCCCGGCCAGCGTCGCCAGCACGCTGTTCAGGTTGGTGACGACTCGGCCGATGACGGCGTCCCGGTCGGCGAGGGTGTTGGTCAGTGAGGCGGTGCGTTGCAGCAGGCTGGCGACCGTTCCGCCCTCGCCCTGCAGGACCTGGATGATCTCGTACGCGAGCTTGTTGACGTCCTTCGGGTTGAGCGCGGTGAACAGCGGCCGGAACCCGTTGAACAGCACGGTCAGGTCCAGCGCGGGCGTGGTGTGGTCGAGCGGGATCAACCCGTTGGCGCGCAGTGGCCGCCCCTCCCCCGGTCCCTCGGCCAGCGCCACGTACCGCTGGCCGACCAGATTCCGGTACCGGATGGTGGCGTGGACGCCGGTCGCCACCGGGACGTCCCGGTCGACCGTGAAGGCCACCTCGGCGACGGTGTCGTCGACGACCACGATGTCCTTGACCTTGCCGACCCGGACTCCGGCAATCCGGACGTCGTCGCCGGGCAGCAGCCCGGTGACGTCGGTGAACCGGGCCCGGTAGGTCACGCCGTCCGGCGGGAACGCGCCGAGAGTCTGCGCGAGCAGCGCGGTGGCCAGCAGCGTCGCGGTGGCGAAGAGCACCAGCTTGACCAGCGATGCGGTCGTCCTCCCGGTCATCGTGCGTTCACCACCGCTCCGCGCAGCAGCGGCCCCCAGAGCAGCACCGCGATGTCGGGTACCTCGGCCGGTGGCGTGCCGGTCAGCCCGCCGACGAGGGGCTTCACCAGGGCGCTCTCCTCGCCGGTGCCGGCCCGGCCCATCTCCGGGGACGCGGCGGGAGCCGGGCCGCCGGCCGACCCGGGCAGGCCGACCGGCAACGGGTCGCGCTTCCGCTCGCCGCCGTGGTCGTACCCGTCGGTGACCGGCACCTCGGGGGCGGGCACGTGCGGGTCGGGCAGGCCGCGGCAGTTCGGTCCGTTGTGGGCGCCGTAGACGGGCTCGTCGCGGCCCCGCTCGTACGGGCCACCGTCGCGGGTGACCTCCAGGGTGATGTGCATCCGGCCGCCGGCGAAGACCTCCTCGACCCGCGGTTGCAGCGCGACCAGCCCGCTGACCAGGCACGGGTACTCGGGGGCGTAGGTGGCGAGCAGCTCCAGCACCGGGCGGCTGACCGACCCCAGCCGGATGAGCTGGTCGCCGTGCCGGTCGAGGACGCCGCGGGTGGCGTCGGCGGTGTCGGTGGTGTCTGCGAGGAACCCAGCGAGCTGGGTGCGCTGGTCGGCCACCGTGCCGGCGGTGACGGTCACGTCGCGCAGCAGGGCGAGCAGGTCCGGCAGTGCCGCGTCGTACGCATCCAGCACCACGGCGAGCTTGCGGACGTCCTCGGCGATGGTCGGCATCGCCGGGTTGAGCTGCTTCAGGTACGCGTCGAGCCGGGTCAGGTTCGCGCCGAGCTGGTCACCCCGGCCCTCGAGTGCGGTGGAGATCGCGCCGAGGGTGGCGGCGAGCTGGTCGGGGCGGATCGACTGCAGCAGCGGCAGTGCCTGGTCGAGGACCCGTTCCAGCTCCACGGCGGTCCGGCTGCGGTCCTGGCCGATGACCGCGCCGTCGTGGATCGGACCGGCGCTGCCGGCGGCCGGGGGGACGAGTTCGACGTACCGCTCGCCGAAGAGCGTCTTCGGCAGCAGCCGGGCGGTCACGTCGGCGGGGATCCGGGCGGTGGTGGCGGGGTCGAGCGCCAGCCGGATGATCGCCCCGCCGCCCTCGCTGCGTACCGCCCGCACGTCCCCCACCACGACGCCGCGCACCTTGACGTCGGCCCCTTGGGTGAGCTGAAGGCCGGCGCGGTCGGCGTGCAGGGTGATCCACGAGACCGGGGTGAACGCCTTGCGGTACTGCAGCACCGAGCCGGTCAGCGCCGCGGTCAGCACGGCGATGAAGACGATGCCGAGGACGCGATGTCTCATGCTCACCCCGCGATCCGGACGGTGGTCGTGGCACCCCAGATGGCCAGCGACAGGAAGAAGTCGACGACGTTGACCGCGACGATGGCCAACCGGACGGCCCGCCCGACGGCGACGCCCACCGCGGCCGGTCCACCGCTGGCGGTGTAGCCGTACCAGCAGTGCACGAGGACGACGATCACGCTGAACACCAGCACCTTGCCGAACGACCAGAGCACGTCCCCGGGCGGCAGGAAGAGGTGGAAGTAGTAGTCGTACGTGCCGGCGGACTGGCCGAAGTAGCCGACCGCCATGGTGCGGGTCGCCAGGTAGCTGGCGAGCAGGCCCACCACGTAGAGCGGGACGACCGCGATGAAGCCGGCGATCATCCGGGTGGTGACCAGGAACGGCAGCGACGGCACGCCCATCACCTCCAGCGCGTCGACCTCCTCGGAGATCCGCATGGCGCCGAGCTGGGCGGTGAAGCCGCAGCCCACGGTGGCCGACAGGGCCAGCGCGGCCACCAGTGGGGAGATCTCCCGGGTGTTGAAGTACGCCGACACGAAGCCGGTGAACGCGCTGCTGCCGAGCTGGTTCAACGCCTGGTAGCCCTGCAGGCCCACCTCGGTGCCGGTGAAGAAGGTGAGGAAGCAGATGACCCCGACGGTGCCGCCGAGCACCGCGAGCGCCCCCGAACCGAAGCTCACCTCGGCCAGCAGCCGCACCACCTCGCGCTTGTAGCGGTGCAGGGTCCGCGGAGCCCAGGCGAAGGCGCGCAGGTGGAAGGCGAGCTGCCCGCCGAGGTCGTCGAGAAGGCGCAGCACGGTCAGCTCCCCTTCTGCGGTACGACCTGGAAGTACGCGGCCGTGACCACGAAGTTCAGCGCGAACAGCAGCATGAAGGTGATGACCACGCTCTGGTTGACCGCGTCGCCGACCCCCTTCGGCCCGCCTTTGGCGGTCATCCCCTGGTAGGACGCGACCAGCGCGGCGGCGGCCCCGAACAGCAGCGCCTTGACCTCGCCGACGAGCAGGTCGGGCAGCTGCCCCAGGGCCTGGAAGCTGGCCAGGTACGCGCCGGGGGTGCCGCCCTGCAGGACCACGTTGAACGCGTATCCGCCGGTCACACCCACCACGCTGACCAGGCCGTTGAGCAGCACCGCCACCAGCATCGAGGCGAGCACCCGGGGCACCACCAGCCGGTGGATCGGGTCGATGCCGAGGACCTGCATCGCGTCCAGCTCCTCGCGGATCTTCCGCGACCCCAGGTCGGCGCAGATCGCCGAGCCGCCGGCGCCGGCGATGATCAGCGCGGTGACGATCGGGCCGGCCTCGCGGACCACGGCCAGTACCGACGCGGCACCGGTGAACGACTGCGCGCCGAGCTGGCGGACCAGCGAACCGAGCTGCAGGGCGATGACCGCGCCGAACGGGATCGACACCAGCGCGGCCGGCAGGATCGACACCGAGCTGATGAACCAGGCCTGCTGGACGAACTCGCGTACCTGCACCGGGCGGCGGCCGAGGCCGCGCAGCGTGTCCAGGCAGAACGCGAAGAACTCGCCGGAGCGGCGTACCGCGGTGACCGGGCCGCTCATCGGGCCACCTCCCCGTGCTCCCACCGGTCGGCGGCGGTGAGCTCGACGGTCGGGCGCTCGTCGGCCCACCGGCCCTCGAACGACCCCGGCGGCGGGGTCATTCCGTGCGCCCGGCACCACTGCCCGGGTGGACGTTCGGCCCGGCGGGGCAGCCCGTCCGACGGCGGAAGCTGCAGCGGAATGGGCGGCAGCGGCGGCAGCTCCGCGCCCGCCTGCGCCTCGGCCTCGAGCTCCTCGGCGTCCTTCTCCTCGGCCATGCCGATCGGGCCGATCCGCTGGGCGTTGAGGAACTGCCGCACCACCGGTTCGGTGCTGGACAGCAGCATCTCCCGGGGACCGAACATGGCCAGGTGCCCGTGGTAGATCAGGCCGATGTTGTCCGGCACGGTCCGGGCGGTGTTGATGTCGTGAGTGACGATCAGGAACGTCGCCTCGGTGCGCTGGTTGAGGTCGATGATGAGCTGGTTCAGGTAGGCGGTGCGGACCGGGTCCAGCCCGGAGTCCGGCTCGTCGAAGAGGATGATCTGCGGGTCGAGCACGAGCGCCCGGGCCAGGCCGGCCCGCTTACGCATCCCGCCGGAGATCTCGCCGGGCAGTTTCCGCTCCGCCCCGACGAGGCCCACCATGTCGAGTTTCTCGGTGACCACGGCGCGGATCTGCGACTCGTTCTTGCGGGTGTGCTCGCGCAGCGGGAACGCCACGTTGTCGTAGATGGTCATCGAGCCGAAGAGGGCGCCGTCCTGGAACAGCACGCCGAACAGCTTGCGCACCTCGTACAGCGCCCGTTCGGAGAGGCGGGGCAGGTCCTGCCCCTCGATGACGATGGAGCCCCGGTCGGGGCGCAGCAAGCCGACCAGCGTCTTCAGGAACACGGACTTCCCGGTCCCGGACGGTCCCAACAGGACGGATATCTCCCCCGCCGGCAGGGTCAGGCTGATGTCCGACCACACGGGCTGCCCACCGAAGGACTTGGTGAGCCCCTGCACCGTCACCTCGACGCCCATCTACCCTCCCTCCGTCGCTGTGAGGGACATCGCGGCGGGCCGCGCGGATGCAACACCTTTCTTTCCGCTACCTCCGGCTGACGGTGGGTGAGCTAGGCAAAACGGGTCGACCTCGATAGCGTGCCCGTAACCGGCCGGCAATGAGGGTGCCTCGCGAACGCCATGACGACAGTGATCGAGCCAGAGCTCGTCCGCCGGGCCGCCGCTGGCGACCCGGGCGCGACCGCGACGCTGCTGACCGAGGTACGCCCCGGCCTGGTCCGCTACTGCCGGGCGCGGCTCGGACGCATCGGCGGCGCGTACACGACCGCCGACGACGTGGCCCAGGAGGTGTGCCTGGCGGTGCTGCGCGCCCTGCCCCGGTACCGGGACCAGGGCTTACCGTTCGCCGCCTTCGTCTACGGCATCGCGGCGCACAAGGTCGCCGACGCACAGCGGGCGGCGATCCGCGACTCGGCGGTCACCCCCACGGACACCCCGCTGGAGCGGCCCGACCAGTCGCCCGGCCCGGAACAGCAGGCGGTCGCCACCGACCTGGCCCGGCGACTGTCGGTGCTGCTGGACCGGCTGCCCGACGTGCAGCGGGAGATCATCCTGTTGCGGGTCGCGGTGGGCCTCTCCGCCGACGAGGTGGCCACCATCGTCGGGATGACCGCCGCCGCGGTGCGGATGGCCCAGTCCCGGGCCCTGGCCCGGCTCCGTACCCTTGCCGGGAGTGCACTGGACGAGGTGGCGGCATGACGCAGCGCACGCCGGGCGGCGGCGACGAGGCGATGGACCTGGAGATCCTCGCCCGGGACGACGTGCTGCTCGACGCGCTGGGCCGCGGCGAGGAACCGCCGGTCGACGACGACCTTGCCACGATGCTTGCCGCCTGGCACGCCGACATCGCCGACGGCGCACCCGAGCCGACCGCCGTCCGACAGCCCGCACCGACGGCAGCCGCCCCGGTCGAGGCACCGGCACCTCTCCGTCCCGCCCCACGGCGTCCGCTGCGGTCCCGGCCCTGGGCGGTACGTCTCGCCGCGGCCGTCGTCGCCGTGGCGGCCCTGACCGCCGGGCTGGGGATCAGCAGCCGCACCGCCGGCCCGACCAGCCCGCTGTGGTCGCTGACCAAGCTGCTCTACCCGCAGCAGGCCGAGGTGCGGATGGTCGAGGACACCATCGCGCAGGCGCGCGCCGCCCTGGCCGCCGGCCGCCTCGACGCGGCGCAGCACTTCGTCGACGAGGCGCGCGGCGCGCTGAGCGGGATCGACGACCCGGGGACCCGCGACCGGCTGGGCAGTGAACTGGACGCGCTCGCCGGCCGGATCACGGCCGCCCGGGCGGCCGCCACGCCGGCGCCCAC
>JBARAE010000641.1:0-10709 GCA_049791715.1 Micromonospora sp. | reverse complement strand
GATCGCCGACGCGGCGGCCGGCACCCTGCGCGTGGCGGCCACCGAGGGCGTGGCCGGACGGGCGGTGGGGCAGCGGGCGGTGCGGGACGCCCTGCTCGACCACGTCGCGGTGGTGGTCACCCCGGATGACTCGCCCGATACCCGGGTGGAGGTGCCGCAGCGGTTGGTGCAGGGGCTGGTCCGGATGGGCTTCGTCGGCCCCGGTGCGGTCCAGGTACGCGTCGCGGGCCGCTGGGTCGGCCTGGTGGGACAGTACGGAGCCGGCTGGTGGCAGAAGGTCGCCGAGTTGACCTTGAATCCGGCCATCGGTCGTCCGAACGGCTGACCCTGGCTCATTCTTCCGGTTTGGGGCGGTCGTTGGGGGGGTGCTTCAACCCGGCTGTCCGGGTACCGTCCATGCTCGGATCCAACGCACCGTAGGCGGCTGGATCCGCTGGGGAGTGAGGTGCGCGAGCGATGCCGTGGTGGTCATGGCGCCCCGGTCCCGCCGGTGGCGGCGATCCGGAAACTCGAAGCGGGATCACAGTGGATGACACCGTCCGGGTCGGACCACCGACCCCCCGCCAGCCGGGGGACGACGCGGCTGCCGCGGACCGGCCGGTGATCGCGGACATGCCGGTCACCGTCGCCCCGGTCACCCTCCGCCGGGTCTGCGACGCGCTCGACCTGCTCGACGTGCGGTACCTGGCCGACGGCGACGGCAATCTGCTCGCCATGTGGGAGCGGCACGCCGTGCTGGTCACCCTCGAGGGGCCGGACGACGAGATCCTGGTGATGCGGGCCCGTCCACACGCGACGGTGCCGCCGGACTGGGCGGACCGGGCCTACCGGGTCGTCAACGAGTGGAACCACACCCGACGGTTCTGCAAGGCGTACATCGGCGACCCGACGGAGCGCGGCCAGCTGCCGATCTACGCGGAACTTCAGGTGCCGCTCGGCGCCGGCACGCACGACGCGTTGCTGGTCGAGATGCTCGACTGCGGCGCGGCGGTCGCCACCAGTTTCGTGAACTGGCTGCACGACGAGGGTGCCCTGCTCTGACCGCGCCGGCCGGGGCTTGCGGGCCCCGGCCCGCACGCGCGTCGTCCGCCGTCAGGCGCCGGCGGCCGGGTCCTCCATGACGTTCACCATGAAGTACGCGGCCCGCTCGAGGTAGTCCCAGAACGCGGCGGCGATCTCCGGCGGCAGGTCGAGCCGGTCGAGCGCCTGGCGCATGTGGTGCAGCCAGGCGTCCCGTTCCGCGGCGCCGATCCGGAAACCCGCGTGCCGCATCCGCAGCCGGGGGTGGCCCCGCTGCTCCGAGTAGGTGTGCGGACCGCCCCAGTACTGCATGAGGAAGAGGGCCAGCCGGTCGGCGGCCGGGCCGAGGTCCTCCTCCGGGTACATCGGCCGCAGCAGCGGGTCGTCGGCGACACCGGCGTAGAACTCGTCCACCAGCTTGCGGAAGGTCGGCTCACCGCCGACGGCCTCGAAGAGGGTGATCGACATACCCGGCCGGTCGGATTCACCTGCGGAAGTCACCGTTCCATCCTGCCAGGTGCCGGCGCCGAACGACCGGCGCCCACCGGCCGGTGCGGTGGCGATCAGGTCACAGCGTGACTGGGACGGCCCCGCTCACCGGGCCGCCCGTCCACCGGCTCGGGCTCGGCCGGCGTACGGGGGTGGACGGCGGTGCGTGCCACCCTGTCGGCCGCGTTCTCGTGGCTGGCGTCGTCGACGGCCGCGTCCACCGACTCGCGGCTCGGCCAGGTCAGGGCCGCCGCGAGCATCAGCAGGGTGCCCAACGCACTCCACGTGCCCACCACCGCGGGGATCGGGAACCGCTCGGCGAGCAGACCGGTGGCCAGCACCGCGAGGCCCTGGATGATCTGCACGCCGCTCGCCATAACGCCGAACGCCCGGGCCCGGTACCCGTCCGGCAGGGCGCGCACGAAGAGGCCGTTCGCCACCGGCAGCAGCCCGGCGACGGCGAAGCCGCAGGCGCCGGCGAGCGTCGCCACCACCAGTGGGGGCGGGTCGAGCAGCGCGGGAATCAGCACCGCCGGGGCGAGGACGGCCAGGGGCCGCATCAGCGCCAGCCGGCGGTCCGGTGAGAAACATCGGCTGACCACCAGCCCGCCGAGGATGAAGCCGACCGGGTTGGCGACCATGATGACGGCCTGCGCGGTACCGGCGTCGAGATCGCTTCCGGTCCGCTCGGCCGCCCACGCGGCGGCGAGGCCCTCCGGCACGATCGAGAAGAGCATCGCGCTGAACACCAGGATGGCGATCGCCCGCAGCACCGGCCGCCCGAACACGATCTGGAACCCTTGGCCGGTCTCCCGTAGCAGGTGGCTGCGGTGCGCGGCGCTCATCGCCGGCGGCCGGTCCTTGACGCCGAACCGGACGAGGGCGGCCGAGGCGGCGAAGGTCACCGCGTTGATCAGCAGGGCGGCCGTGGGACTCACCGCGGCGATCGCCGCGCCCACCAGGTAACCGACCACCTGGGCGGCCTGACCGGTGCTGGCGTTGAGCGAGAGCCCGACCACCACTCGGTCGCCGGTGAGGATGATCGGCAGCAGCGCGGACCGGGCCGCCTGGCTCGGCGGGTTGGCCAGGGTGGCGGCGAAGAGCAGGCCGAGGATCACCCAGGGCGGGTTGCCGGGGATGGCGACCAGCAGCATCAGCGCCATCCGGACCAGGTCACAGGTGACCATGACCTGCCGGTAGCGGTGGCGTTCCGCCAGGGTGGCGAGCAGCGGGCCCCCGACCAGCCAGGGCAGGTAGCTGACCGCGAACGCGGCGGCGGAGAGCGCTACCGAGTGCGTCTCCCGGTAGACCAGGACGGTGACCGCGGCCTTCGCGATGTAGTCGCCGATCCAGGAGAGCGCGCTGGCCGTGAAAACGGTGCGATATTCGACCTGGGCGAACACTTCTCGGAAGGTGGTAGGGCCCTCCCGGGCGGGTCGCTCGTCGGACACCGTCGCCTCCATCGTTCCCCAAGGTCGGCCACTCGTGATGACCTGCCCGGGAACCGTCGTCAGATCTACGGATCAGCGAGGACACGAGCACGCTCCCTACGGAGCGTGTTTCACCGGATTCTGCCCGATCGTCTGACAACTGGCTAGGGTGAACGGTTTGATCGTCGCATCTCCGACTGAACGAACGGACGATACCCGAGGGGCCGCGCGGTCCGCGACCCCGTGGAATCGTCCGTCCTCAGACGACGCTCGGAGGGGCTCAGGTGGCGCCGGATGCGCCGGTCCCGCCCGCAGGCGACGGCGGGGTCGGCACCCCGTGGTAGAGCCGCGCCGCGGCGATCCGGGCGGTGATGCCGGAGTTCTCCAGCGCCTCGGAGAGCCGGCGGCGCAGCTCCCGGCCGACCGCCCACTGGCCCTCGGCGGTCGTCTTGACCACCGTGCGGATCACCGCACCGTCCACCGTGATCTGCTCGACGCCCAGCACCTCGGGCTGCTCGACGATCTGCGGCGACAGGTCCGGGTCCATCGCCACCGAGGCGGCCGCCGTGCGCAGCACCGCGGTCGCCTCCTCGGTACCGGCGAAGCCGACCGGCATGTCCACCACCACCAGCGCCCAGCCCTGGCTCTTGTTGCCGACCCGGACGATCTCGCCGTTGCGGATGTACCAGAGCACGCCCCGCCCGTCCCGGACTGTGGTGACCCGCAGGCCGACCGACTCCACCACACCGGTCGCCTCGCCCAGGTCGACGGTGTCGCCGACGCCGTACTGGTCCTCGATCAGCATGAACAGGCCGGCGATGAGGTCCTTGACCAGGCTCTGCGCGCCGAAACCGAGCGCCACCCCGGCGATGCCGGCGCTCGCCAGCAGGGGCGCCAGGTCGAAGCTGAACTCCTTGAGCACCATCAGCAACGCGATGCCGAAGACGAAGGCGGTCACCATACTGCGCAGCACCGAGCCGATCGCCTCGGCCCGCTGCCGGCGCCGCTCCGGCATGAACTGCTCCGGCTCCAGCGAGGCACTGGGAATCCGCTCCCGCAACGGCCGGAGCATGGTGGGCACCGCACCCTCGGTGGTGGTACGGACCAGCCGGTTGATCGTCCGGTGCAGCGCCCAGCGGGCGGCGAACGCGAGCAGCAGGATCAGGATGACCCGCAACGGCTTCAGCACGATCCAGTAGCTGCCCTCGGCGAACCAGGCCGACCCGGTGAGCTCGTAGACGTTCTTGCACCAAGGGTCCGTCCGGCAGTCCACGGACGGGGTCGGGCTCGGGTCGACGGCGGGCAGGGCCAGCATCAGATCGGCTACGGCACTCACCCTGCTTTCGTACCGCAACGCTCCTGCGGGTCCGCTGCCGCCCCTCCACCCCGGACCCGGGCGGAACCGGTCATCTCGGCACGGCCGGAGAAAGCTTCCTGGGGGTACCCCGGATTAGTGCGTGCAATCCGGGGTCCGATCAGGGACTATTGGCGCAACGGACGTCGGTGATCCGGCCGGACGTCGGTGGGGTACCTCGCTGCCTGCGGGGGACGGCCGACGCGACAGCGGCAGGAGCGGCTGGACCGGAAGGGTGAGCACGATGCCTGACATACGACCCACAGCGGGCTCCGGCGCATTGGTTCTCAACGCCACCTACGAGCCGCTGTGTGTCGTCTCGGTACGTCGTGCCGCGATTCTCGTGCTCTCGGCAAAGGCCGTCTGCGTCGCCGACGGCGACGGCGTCCTGCACAGCGCGCGCAACGCGCTCCCGGTGCCGTCGGTGGTCCGGCTCACCCGGTTCGTTCGCGTCCCCTACCGCACCCACGTCGGCCTCTCCCGCCGCGCGATCTTCGCCCGGGACGGCTGGCGCTGCGCCTACTGCCGGGGGCCGGCGGAGACCATCGACCACGTCTTCCCGCGCAGCCGGGGCGGTCGGCACGCCTGGGATAACGTGGTCGCCGCCTGCGCCCGGTGCAACCACACCAAGGGCGACAAGACCCCCGCCGAGCTGGGCTGGCGGCTGCACTGCATGCCGGCGGCCCCGAAGGGGACGGCCTGGCGGGTGCTCGGCCACCGGGTGCCCGACCCGCGCTGGGCGGACTGGCTCGATCTGCGCGAGCCCGAGGTCGCCGCCTGAGCTCCGGTCAGGGGCGGCGCGCCTTCACCAGGGAGGCGTAGACCACCAGGTTGTCCGCGTACCCGGTCTCGCCGCCCACCCACCGGCCGCCACAGGTGATCAGGCGCAGGTTCGGCCGGCTGAAGTCGCCGTACACCTCGTTCACCGGCAACCGCTCCTTGCCGTACCGCTGCACCTCGGTGACCTCGAAGACGGCCACCGACCGGTCCTCCCGGGTCACCTCGACCCGGTCGCCGTCGTCCAGGCTCCGCAGGTCGTGGAAGACCGCCGGGCCGGTGGTGGTGTCCACGTGCCCGACCAGCACCGCCGGGCCGTACTGGCCGGGGGTGGGGCCCTGGTCGTACCAGCCGACCTCGCCGGCGCGCGCGATGTCCGGTACGGCGATGCTCCCGTCGGGTGCGAGGCCCACCGGGTGCACGGGTGCCCGCAGGTCCAGCTTCCCGATGGCCAGGTGCGTCGGCCGGCTGGCGGGCAGCACCGGGAACTTCTTCGGCGGCGGGCGCAGCCCGGCGCTCAGTTGCTCCGGCAGGACGCTGAGTCCGGTGACCCGCTCGAGGCCGAGCATGGCGACGATCAGCACCATCAGCGTGGCGATGATGAGCACCGGCGCTCCCGGTCCGCGCTGGGCGAGTGACCGCCAGCGGGCCGTGCCCGGACGGACCGGTGGGATCGGGCGAGCCGCGGGATCGGCGGTGGTCACGCTGGCCGAGAAGGCGTGCGTGGCGACCCGGGCGAAGCGGCGGGAGACCCGGGAGGTCACCCGGAGCGAGGCCCGGAAACCGGCCCGGGCCTGCCGGGTGCTCCGCTGCCACGTCGCCCGGGCGGTCCGTCTCCATCGGGCCCGGCCGGTGTCCCGGTTCCGGGTGGGCCGGTTCCGGCTGCGGATCGGCCGGCCGGTGTCCCGGTTGCCCGCCGGCCGGTTGAGTCGGCTACGCGCGCGGGCCATGGCGGTACCTCGTCAGACGCGGGGCCCGGCCCTGCGACGGGAGCCCACGGCGCCGAAGCCGGCCACCACCGCCACTGCGGCGAGGCCGCCGACCAGCAGCAGCGACCCGGCGCCCCGGCCGCCCGCGGTCCCACCGCCGCCGGTCGCCGGGCCCTTGCTGGGCTGGGCCATGTTCAGCACGGTGAGCTGGGTCGAGGCCGTGTTGCCGTTGGAGCAACGCAGGTCGACCGGGTAGTCGCCGGGTTGCTTGTTACCCGGGATGGTCACCGCACCGGTGAGGAAGCCGTTGTCCGGGCGGAGCATGACCCGCCCGAACGCGTCGGAGTTCACCTGGGCCTGGCGGTCGTTGTTGTTGTCGCAACTGGCCCGGATGCTCACCCGACTACCGGCCTGGGCGGGATTTGGTGTGACCTCGACGAAGACGTTCTGGCCGGCCCGGGCCGGCGTGACGGTCATCAGGACGAATGCCGCGACCAGGCCGAGCACGCTCAGGACGGCCGACAGGGCGCGGTGTGACACGAGCCCTCGCATGATTCCCCCCTCCCGGTGCGGGCGCACCGGAAATCCTGCTGATGGGCAGTGCGGGGTGCTTTCCCGCTGGCCCCGGGGCAAACCCCGGTCAGCGACGCCGGCCGGGCGGGATGGGGCCGGTGGACGGGGGGAGCGGCGTGACCGGGTGCCAGTCCAGCGGGGTGGAGAGGACCATCGTGCTGGACGGCTGGCCGTACGGCGCGAGGCGGTCGATGACCGCCTCGAACTCGTCGATCGAGCCGGCCGCCACCTTCAACATGCTGCACGCGTCCCCGGTGATCCGGTGGATCGCCATGATCTCCGGCCAGCCCGCCACGTCCGGGTCGTTGAGGATGCAGCGCGCGCCGTAGCAGGACATCCGGATCAGCGCGACGACTGTCCGCCCGGCCCGGGTCAGGTCGACGTGGGCGTGGTAACCGGTGATCACCCCGGACTCCTCCAGCCGCCGCACCCGCTCGGCGACCGCCGGCGGGGAGAGGTGGACCCGGCGGGACAGTTCACTGAAGGAGAGCCGGGCGTCGGCCTGCAACTCCCGCAACAGCGCCCAGTCCATGTCGTCCACCACGGCCACCTTTCGTTCGCCAAGCGGAACGCCGGTCGGCCTTCAAACCGACAGGTCGAACAACCGTACCGCCGTTGAACAGGCATTCCATCCGCCCGTCCACCCGGGCGATCATGTCGCTACCCGGCGTACGGAGGGAGATGACAGTGGAGCAGACGGATCTGCGGGCACCGACGGTGGCCGCGGCGGTGCGTCCCGCCACCCCGCAGCAGCGGGCGGCGCGGGCGGAGCGCAACGGCGGCAAACCGACGCTGGAGTTCGCCGAGCGGGTGCCGTACGACGCGTACGTGCGGGCGAGCGTGCTGCACGGGCTGCAGCAGCCGCTCAGCGACGACCCCGGCGAGATGTCCTTCCTCATGGTCAGCCAGATCATGGAGCTGTACTTCGGCCTGACCTGCCACGAGCTGCGGCACGCCCAGCGGGAGCTGCGGGCCAACCGGATCTGGGAGGCGCTGCCCCCGCTGCGCCGCGCCGCGCTGCACCTGGAGGGGCTCAACGCGGCGTGGCAGGGCCTGCGCTGGATGACCCCGGCCGACTTCAACCGGTTCCGCAACCAGCTCGGCGAGGGCTCCGGCTTCCAGTCGGCGATGTACCGGCACCTGGAATTCCTGCTCGGTCTCCGCGACCCGGCGCTGATCCGCCCGTTCCGCCGGCAGACCGAGGTGTACGCGGAGCTGACCGGCACCCTCGCCGCGCCGAGCCTCTGGGACGACGTCGTCGCCCTGCTCGCCCGGCGCGGTTTCGACCTCCCCGCCGAGCTGCTCGACCGGGACGTCGCGGTGGAGCACGAGCCGCAGCCCGCCGTGGAGGCGGCCTGGGTGCGGATCTACGCCGACGGCGGCCCGGACAACCACCTGCGACAGCTCGGCGAGGCGCTCACCGAGGTGGCCGAGCAGTTCGGCGACTGGCGGTGGAACCACATCAAGGCCGTGCAGCGCACCATGGGTGCGAAGGTCGGCAGCGGCGGCTCCGCCGGACTGGCGTGGCTGCAGCGCAGCATGGCCCGGGTGGTCTTCCCGGAGCTGTGGTCGGCCCGGACCGCGATGTGAGGAAAGAGCGAGAGCGCATGGACCATCAGGAGAACGAGGCGCACCGCCTCGACGCCGCCGATCCCGGTTACCGTCACCTGTTCCACGTCCCACCGGCGGAGGGCGGCCGCTACCCGGAGGTCGCCTACCTGGCCGGCAACTCGCTGGGCCTCCAGCCGCGGGCCACCCGTACCGAGCTGCTGGCGGACCTGGAGTCATGGAGCCGGCTCGGCGTCGAGGGACACCTGGAGGCGGAGCGGCCCTGGTTGCCGTACCACGAGCTGTTGACCGCCCCGGCCGCGCGACTGGTCGGCGCGTTGCCCACGGAGACCGTGGTGATGAACTCCCTCACGGTCAACCTGCACCTGCTGATGGTCAGCTTCTACCGGCCGGCGGGGGAGCGGACCCGGATCGTCATCGAGGACAGCGCCTTTCCCTCGGACAGCTACGCGGTCCGCAGCCAGGCCCGGTTCCACGGGCTCGACCCGGACGCCACGGTGGTCCGGCTGAGGCCGCGACCGGGCGAGGAGAATCTCCGCACGTCCGACGTCGTGGAGTTCCTGGCCGCCGAGGGCGACACGGTCGCGCTGGTGCTGCTCGGCGGGGTCAACTACCTGACCGGCGAGCTGATGGACATCCCGGCGATCACCGCCGCGGGCCGGGCCGCCGGCGCGGTCGTCGGCTGGGACCTCGCGCACGCCGTCGGCAACGTGCCGTTGGCGCTGCACGACTGGGACGTCGACTTCGCCGCCTGGTGCTCCTACAAGTACCTCAACTCGGGGCCGGGCGCGCTGGCCGGCGTCTTCGTGCACGAGCGGCACCTCGGTGACCCCGACCTGCCGCGGTTCGAGGGCTGGTGGAGCACCGAGGCTGCCACCCGGTTCGAGATGACCCCGGTCTCCCGGCCGCCGGCCACCGTCGAGGCGTGGCAGATCTCCAACCCGCCGATCTTCGCGATGGGCCCGGTCCGCACCTCGCTGGAACTCTTCGACTCCGTCGGCATGCCGGCCCTGCGGGAGCGCAGCATCCGGCTCACCGGATACCTCGAGCGGCTGCTCGACGAGGTGACCGTCGACCGGCCGCTGACCGTGGTCACCCCGCGGGACCCGCAGCGCCGCGGCTGTCAGCTCTCGGTGCGGATCGGGATGGGCAGCGCGAACGAGCTGACCAAGCGGTTGCGGCACGAGCACGGGGTGATCGCCGACGCCCGGGAGCCGGACATCGTCCGCTTCGCCCCGGTGCCCCTCTACTCGACGTACCACGACTGCTGGCGGGTCGCGGACGCGCTGGCCGCGACCGTGGAGGTGAACCCATGACGGAGCAGCGCGATGAGATCGCGGTGGTCGGTGCCGGCCTGGCCGGCTGCCTGCTGGCCTGCTTCCTGGCCCGGCGCGGGTACCCGGTCGCGCTCTACGAGCGGCGGCCCGACCCGCGTACCGGGAAGGTCGACCGGGGACGCTCGATCAACCTGGCGCTTTCCGAGCGGGGCCTCGACGCGCTGCGCCGGATCGGGCTGGACGAGCAGGTGATGGCGGACGCACTGCCGATGCGCGGCCGGATGATCCACCCGGTGGAGGGGGAGCAGCAGTTCCAGTCGTACAGCGTCTCCGGTGACCGGGCGATCAACTCGATCAGCCGGGGTGCGCTGAACAACGCGTTGCTCACCGCCGCCGACGCGCTGCCCGGGGTGCGGATCGCCTTCGACCACCGGCTGGTCGGGCTCGACCCGACCACCGGTGACATGACCTTCGAGACGCCGCAGGGCAAGGTGGCGGCCACCGCGTCGGTCGTCCTCGGCGCCGACGGCGCCGGTTCCGCGGTGCGCGGGCAGCTCCTCGGGTACGGCGTGCTGACCGAGAGCTTGGACTTCCTCGACTACGGCTACAAGGAGCTGACGATCCCGCCGCTGGGTGGGGACTTCGCGCTCGACCCGAACGCGCTGCACATCTGGCCGCGCGGCACCTCGATGATGATCGCGCTGCCGAACCCGGACCGCTCGTTCACCTGCACGCTCTTCTGGCCGACCCACGGCACCGCCAGCTTCGCCTCGCTGGGCAGCCCGGCGGCGATCGAGCAGCACTTCGCCACCCACTACCCGGACCTGATCCCGCTCGCGCCGAACCTGGTGGACGACTACCAGCACAATCCGGTCGGGGTCCTCGGCACGGTCCGCTGCACCCCATGGCAGGTGGACGGGAAGGTGGGCCTGGTCGGCGACGCCGCGCACGCGATCGTGCCGTTCTACGGCCAGGGCGCCAACTGCGCCTTCGAGGACGTGGTGGAGCTGGACCGCTGCCTCGACGAGTGCGACGACGAGTGGTCGGCCGCGCTGGCGCTGTTCCAGCACCGCAGGCAGTCCAACGCCGAGGCGATCGCGCAGATGGCGCTGGAGAACTTCGTGGAGATGCGCGACAAGGTGGCCTCGCCGCTGTTCCAGACCGGCAAGCGGATCGAGCACGCACTGGAACGGGCGCTGCCGGGCCGGTACGTTTCCCGGTACGAGCTGGTGTCCTTCTCCACCACCCCGTACGCGGAGGTGCGCCGCCGGGTCCGCCGGCAGCACCAGGC
>JBARAE010000640.1:0-5920 GCA_049791715.1 Micromonospora sp. | reverse complement strand
GGCCGCCACGCCGGCCCGCCGGAAGATCGACCGGATCCGGGAGTACGCGTACTGCAGGTAGGGCGCCGTGTTGCCGTCCAGCGCCAGCATCCGCTCCCAGTCCAGTACGTAGTCGCGGTGCCGGTCACTGGAGAGGTCGGCGTACTTGATTGCTCCGATGCCCACGGCGCGCCCCACCTCGGCCGCCTCGACGTCGCCCAGCTCCGGGTTCCGGCTCCGGGCCAACGCGGTGGCCCGGGCCACGGCATCCTCCAGCAGCGCGACCAGCTTCACCGACTCCCCGGCCCGGCTGCGCAGCATCCGCCCGTCCGGGCCGAGGATCGAGCCGAAGCCGACGTGCTCGGCCCGCGCCGGCGGGCTCAGCCAGCCGGCCTGCTCCGCCACCGCGTACACCATCTCGAAGTGCCGCCGCTGCGGCACGCCGACCACGTAGAGCAGCCGGGTGGCGCCCAGCTCCCCGGTCCGGTGCCCGATCGCCGCCAGATCGGTCGCCGGGTAGCCGTACCCGCCGTCGGACTTGCGCACGATCAGCGGCAGCGGTTGGCCGTCCCGACCGACCGAGCCCGGCGGGAAGACGCAGGCGGCGCCGTCGCTCTCCCGGAGCAGCCCTTGCCGGTCCAGCTCCGCCACCACCGGGCCGAGCAGGTCGTTGTAGCTACTCTCGCCGTGGAAGTCACCGCTGGTCAGCGTCACGTCCATCAGGTCGTAGACGGTAAGGAAGTAGCGCTCGGACTGCTCGACCAGGAGCCGCCACCGCCGCAGCGTCCCCTCGTCGCCGCCCTGCAACGCGACCACCCGGCGCCGCGACCGCTCCCGGAACGCCTCGTCGGCGTCGAACTTCGCCCGGGCCGCCTTGTAGAAGGAGTCCAGGTCGCCCATCGACAGCTCCTGGACCGCCTCGGTCTCCCCCAGGTCGACCAGGTGCTCGATCAGCATCCCGAACGGCGTGCCCCAGTCGCCCAGGTGGTTCGCCCGGACCACCCGGTGCCCGAGCCACTCCAGCAGGCGAGCTGCCGCGTCGCCGATCACCGTCGACCGCAGGTGGCCGACGTGCATCTCCTTCGCCACGTTCGGGGCCGAGTAGTCGACCACCACGGTCTCCGGGGCGGGGCTGAGCGGTACGCCGAGCCGTGGGTCGGTGGCCAGCGCGGACACCAGCCCGCCGAGGGTCCGCTCGGCCACGGTCAAGTTGATGAAGCCGGGCCCGGAGACCTCGGCGGTAGCGCAGAGGTCGTCGACCTCCGCGCGCTCCAGCACCTCCGTCGCGATCGACCGGGGCGGCCGACCCAGCCGCCGGGCCAGCGCCAGCGCCGCGTCGGACTGGAAGTCCGCGCGCTGCGAGCGCCGGACGACCGGGTCGACCGGTACGCCGGCCACCGCCGAGAACGCCGGCGCCAGCCGGTCGGTCAGCAACTTCTCCAGATCCATGGGTACGCCGATCTCGCTCGGATCCGCCTCGTGCGGATCTCCGGACGGGGAATGCGGGCGGACCGAGGACGATCAGCGAAGACCGGCGGCTCGATCCGCCGGTCGCAGGAGGGACGTGCTCAGCGCAGGCGGTCGGAGGATCGCCGGCGTCGCGCCGCACCGACCGACACGTCGCAGGACGTCGGCACGAGGGTGCGGAGGCAGGTCATGTGGGCAGCCTAACCGGCCGGCCCGGGTACGACGCAAGGCCGTTCCCGGGCCGGTTCACCGTCGGTCGGTCGGTCAGGCCGGCGTGGCGGTGGCCTTGCGGTACCGCTCGGCCCGCCGCCGCACCTGGCTGTACGCGCTGGTCAGGCCCATCGCCCGGCGGACCTCCACCAGGGTGCGGCGCACCTCGACCCGGGTTCGTTCGGTGCCCTCGACGATCAACTGGTCGACCAGGCCGCTGTCCGCTTCGAAGCGGGCCCGGCGCTCCCGGATCGGGTCGAGGAACCGGTTGAGCGCGACGGCCAGCTTCTCCTTGACTTCCACGTCGCCGACCCGGCCGGCCCGGTAGCGCTCCTTGAGGTCCGCGACCTCGACCCGGTCGAGGTTGAACACGTCGTGGTACGCGAAGACCGGGTTCCCCTCCACCGTGCCGGGCACGTCCGCCCGGACCCGGTTCGGGTCGGTGTACATGCCCATCACCTTGCGGCGGACCGTCGCGGCGTCGTCGGAGAGCGCGATGGCGTTGCCCCGGCTCTTGCTCATCTTGGCCTGACCGTCCGTGCCGACCAGGGTGGGTGTCTCGGCGGCGATCATCTCCGGCACCGGGAAGACCTCGCCGTAGAGGTGATTGAACCGCCGGGCGATTTCCCGGGTCACCTCGACGTGGGCCGCGTTGTCCTTGCCGACCGGGACGACCTGGCCCTTCACGCAGAGGATGTCGGCGGCCTGGAGGACGGGGTAGCCGAGCAGCCCGTACGGCATCTCGTCCTTGCCGGCGTCCCGGGCCATCTCCTTGAGCGACGGGACCCGCTCGAGGCGGGGCACCGTCACCAGGTTCTGGAACAGGGTGTTGAGGTCACCGATCTCCGGGATGGCCGACTGGAGGTAGAAGGTGGCCCGGTCCGGGTCGATACCGGCGGCGAGGATGTCGGTGACCATCTCCCGGGCGTTGCGGGAGATCTGCTCGATGTCCTCGCGGGTGTTCTTCGTGGTGAGCATGTGGAGGTCGGCGATGATGAAGAAACTCTCGTACCGCTGGTGCAGCTTCACCCGGTTGGCGATGCTGCCGACGTAGTGGCCGAGGTGCAGCCGCCCGGTCGGGCGGTCGCCGGTGAGCATCCGTGATGCGGACATGGTGGTACGCCTTTCGTGCCGAGGAAAACGGTGCGGACGCGCGGGCGCGCGGGAAGCCCGGGGCGTTGATCGCCCTCGGGTAGCGGGGTCGGCTCGTCAGAGCGCGAACCGCCATCGCCCGCCGGCGCGGAACCGCAACCCACCGGCACGGAGTACGTCGAGGATCTGCTCCCGGCCGTCGTCGACGCGGACCGGGAGAACCGGCACGCCACTCACCCGGAGACCCTCGTCGGTCTCCACGATGGGGATGTTCGGCCGGACCATGGGCTCCACGGTAGCGGATCGGGCGCTTCTCAGCCCTCCCGGTAGCTCTCCTGGTAGTAGCTGCCCACCTGGTCCCGGTACTCGGCGCGGGCGAAGCCCTCCGGGTCGAAGGCGGGCGAGTTCTTCACCTGGTCCCGGGTGCGGTCCACGTGCACGGTGCGCTCCAGGTGGTCGACCCGGGCGACGGTGCCGACGGGCAGCAGCACCTTCCGTCCGAAGACCCACGGCCCGGTGTCCACCACCAGGTACCGGGAGTCGGCACTCGTCTCGTCGATCGACCCGATCCGTCCGTCCGTCGCCTCTACCCGGTAGCCGGTGAGGTCGATCGGGGTGCCGGGACCGGGCGCGTCGGGGCCGTCGTCGGAGTGCTCCGGCCGCTGCCGCGGCACATCGGCCGGGGTGCTCTGGTCGTACCCGCCGGCGAGGGCGGACGGATCCCGCCAGGTCCACGGATTGAACGGCTGCATGGTCCACCTCCGGTGTCGTCGTCGGCTCACCGAAACAGTGCCCGCCCGGCGAATAACGGAAACACCTTCGCAATTCCGTTCTGGCCTGGGTCGGTTCTGGGAGATACCTCATAGTCGGTGCGCATCGATGAAAGCCCGTCCTGCCCTGCAGGTCAAAGGGGTCAGGCAGGCCGACCGGCACACCATTCGTCGATTCGCGGTGTCCACTGCGCACATTCGGCGGGCGCCCGCGTCCCGACCATTCTGAGCGCGCAACCGCTGTCACGAGGAAAGGGAAGCGCAGATGCACCGCGCCATTCGACGAATCGGAATCGGGGCGGCCCTGGTGGCCGCGATGATCGGGGCGGCCGCGCCCGGGGCCCAGGCCGCCGCCGTCAACCCGTACACCCCGCAGGGCCTCTGCGGGCTGGGATACGCCGTCGTCGACCAGGATCCGATCCGCGACGCCGGTACGGGCGAACTGCTCGGCACCGTCTACCTGCTGCACAATCCCCTGGTCGGGTACGGCTGCCCGGTGACCCTCAAGTCCGCGTACGTGGGGGTGCTGACCCGGACGCAGGTGTACCTGGATCCGGAGGCGACGTCCGCCGGGGTCGACGACGGCAACCGCCTCTACGCCGCCGGCCCGGTCTACGGGTACGTCGGCAGCGGCTGCGCGATCTGGGGCGGCTTCATGGCGGACGCCTCCGGCACCATCCATCGGCACGACCGGGCGAACCCCGCTATCGGTGGCGCGGTCACCTGCTTCTGACGGTCGCCGGCCGGGTGGACGGAGAGAATCGTCCACCCGGTGGCCGGTCGTCGCGACCGTTACCGTCGGTTGGTGGGACGGATGCGCGGGGTCCACGAGCACCCGGCCGGGTTGACGTACCAGCCGGAGCTGATCGACGACGACGAGGAGCGGTCGCTGCTGACCGCGCTGGACGCGCTCGACTTCCGCGAGGTCCGGATGCACGGGCAGATCGCCCGGCGCACGGTCCGGCACTTCGGCTTCGACTACGACTACGGCTCCTTCCAGCTCACCGAGACCGAGGCGCTGCCGGTGGCGCTGCACTGGGTCCGGGAGCGCTGCGCGAGCCTCGCCGCGCTCGCCCCGGAGGCTCTCGCCCAGGCACTGGTCTCCCGGTACCCGCCCGGTTCGGTGATCGGCTGGCACCGCGACGCGCCCACCTTCGGGCCGACCGTCGTCGGCCTGTCGCTGGGCTCCGCCTGTCTCTTGCGCTTCCAGCGCGGCAGCGGGGACGACCGCCGCGTGTACGAGCTTGAGCTGGCACCCCGGTCGGGGTACGTGCTGACGGGCGCGGCCCGGTCCAGCTGGCAGCACAGCATCCCGCCGGTGCCGCAGCTGCGCTACTCGCTGACCTTCCGCACCCTCCGGGGCGCCCGGGCCCGATCGGACTCCCCTGCCGAGTAACCGTCGCCCCAGCTCCCGCTGGCATACTGGCCAGCCATGGTGCTGTCGCGCGGCTGGTCGTTGTTCCTGGTCGGGGTCGGAGTCTGGACCTGGGTGATCTGGCCGAGGTTCGCGGTGGCCATCTGGAACGACCCGCGCTCCTGGTCCACGGGAACGGTGGGCGAGGGTGCCGCCACCAGCTTTCTCTGGGTGCACGCGCTGCTGATCGCCGCGTCCCTGGCGATCGGGACCACTGTCGGGGTTCTCGGCGTACGCGCCTGGCTCGCGGCCCGCCGGCGTGGGCACTCCACCGTCTGAGGGTCCCTGGGCCCGGGTAGCGAGCCGTGGGGTCTCCCGATCGGCCACTGCATGCGGCGCTGCGTCGCCTGCTCAGCCTCGATCAGCACAGCGAAAACCGCCGCATGGCCGCGGCTGAACAGGCAAGATAGTCCTGCGGTGATGGTGTGACGCGGGACGCTACCCGCGGATTTGACGATCAAACCCGCAGACGCGTAACTTTCTCTCTGCCAGCGCGGAACGGACGAAACAGGGCGAAAGACCTGGAGCGCCGAACCGGACTGGCACCGGGCGGGGCTCGGCGGATCGGCCGTGAGGCCGATTTGGCGGAGCGGAACCGGCCGGGTAAGGTTGACGACCGGCAGGGCACCGGACGAGCTAGCGGGAGACCGCAGCGGCTGGCCTGCCAAATCCGACGATCTAGCGCAGTGGTTCGCCGCTGCGCGAGCTTGGCGGGCGCCAACCCGTGCGAAGCATGACAGACCGGGACACACGGTTTGACACGCCCGAGACGGTGAGGTAACGTAGTAAGAGTGCCCGACGCGAGAGCGGCGGGTGCGGGACGAGCGAGATGCCCCGGATGGGGGTCCTCCTGGTGGGGGGTTTCCGGATGGTGTGTGGTTGTTCTTTGAGAACTCAACAGGGTGCTTGATAAGCCAGTGCCAAATTGATTTATACCCCGGACTGGCAGGCTTTTGTCTGCTGGTTGGGATTCCTTTGGCAACACTTT
>JBARAE010000639.1:0-4537 GCA_049791715.1 Micromonospora sp. | reverse complement strand
GGCCCCGGCGGTTCGCCGGGGCCCGTGGCGTCAACAGGGGCCCCTCCGCTACCCGAGGCGTTACAGAGGGGCCCTCCCTCAAAGCCGGCGGGGGCCGGTGTCGGGGCGGGCAGCCTCGGCGCCCGTGTTGACGGTGGCGTGCAGCACCGAGATGCCGTCCGGGCGGGCCAGCACCGGGTTCAGGGTGAGGGAACGGACCCGGGGCTGCTCGTCGGCGAGCCGGCCGACCCGCACCAACAGGTCGACCAGGGCGTCCCGGTCCACCGGGGCGGCACCCCGGTGCCCGCGCAGCAGCGGCGCCGCCCGCGGCTCGTCGACCAGCTCGGCGGCGTCCCGGTCGGTCAGCGGAACCGCCCGCCAGGCCCGGTCGCCGAGCAGTTCGGTGGCGACGCCACCGAGGCCGAAACCGACCACCGGCCCGAACGCCGGGTCCTCCACCACCTCCACCACGCATGCCACGCCCGGCGGAACCATCGGCTGGACCAGGACGTCCGCGCCGAACACCGGGGCCATCTCCGCGTACGCCCGGCGGAGCGCGCCGGCGTCCGCCAGGTCGAGGCGGACGGCGCCCAGGTCCAGCCGGTGCCGCAGCCCCGGCGCGGCGGCCTTCAGCGCGACCGGCCACCCGAGCCGTTCGGCCGCCGCCACCGCCTCGTCGACGGAGTGCACGGGCGCCGACTCCACCACGTCGATCCCGTACGCCCGCAGCAGCGCCGCCGGGTCGGTCCCGTCGGCGCGGAGCGCGACCTGCCCGGCCAACCGGTCGACCCGGTCCAGCTCGGGCAGCGCACCGGGTGGCCGGCGCAACCAGTCGGCGTACGTGGTGACCCGGGCCAGCGCCCGGACCGCCTCCTCCACGCTCGGGTACGCCGGAACCCCGGCCGGCACCCTCCCGGCCAGGAACGTCGCCACCACCGGCTTGCCGGCCGTCAGCGCGTCGGGCAGGGCCGCGGTGAAGTCGGTCTCCGGGTCGGCGAGCTGACCGGGCAGCGGTGGGGCGAAGACCGCCACCACCGCGTCCACGTCCTCGTCGGCCGCCGACGCGACGAGAGCGGCGGCGTACTCGGCGGCGGTGGCCCGTGGCCCGACGTCCCGGGGGTACCCGTCGGCGACGGTGAGCCCCTGGGCGGCGCAGGCGGTGGCGGCCAGTCCGGTCAGCGCCGACGAGTTGCCCACCACCGCGACCCGGCGGCCGGCGGGCAGTGGCTGGTGGGCCAGGAGCACGCCGACGTCGAGGAGTTCGGAGACGGTGTCCACCCGGATCACCCCGGACTGTGCGAAGAGCGCACTCACCGCCGCGGCGTCCAGGGCCGGCCCGTCGCCGATGCCCGGCGGGCGGGCCAGCGACGCGAGCGCCACCACCGGCTTGCTGCGGCCGATCCGGCGGGCCAGCCGGGCGAACTTGCGCGGGTTGCCGAAGGTCTCCAGGTAGAGGGTGATGACGTCGGTGGTCGGGTCGTCCTGCCAGTACTGGAGCAGGTCGTTGCCGGAGACGTCGGCCCGGTTGCCGGCGGAGACGAAGCTGGACAGACCCAGGCCGCGCCGGGACGCCTCGGCGAGCAACGCCACCCCGAACGCGCCGGACTGGCTGAAGATGCCCACCCGGCCCGCCGCCGGCAGGACCGGCGCGAGGGTGGCGTTGAGGCGTACCTGCTCGTCGGTGTTGGCGATGCCGAGGCAGTTCGGCCCGACCACCCGCATGCCGGCCAGGTGCGCGGCACGCACCAGGGCCCGCTGCAGCGCCGCCCCCTGCGGCCCGGCCTCGGCGAAGCCGGCCGAGATCACCACCAGCCCGTGCGCGCCGGCCTTCGCGGCGTCGGCGACCACCTCGGTCACCGCCTCCGGGGCGACCGCCACCACGGCCAGGTCGATGTCGAGCCCGGCGTCGGCGGCCGACGGGTACGCCCGCAGCCCCGCCACCGTGGCGGCGGTGGGGTGCACCGGCACGATCGGCCCGGTGAACCCCCCGTCCCGCAGGTGCCCGAGCACCGCCGCCCCCACACCCTGCCCGGTGGCGCTCGCCCCGTAGACGGCGATGCCGCGTGGGGAGAGCAGCCGGGCGATCGAGCGGGCCTCGGTGCGATGCTCCCGGCCGCGCTGCACCTCCAAGGTCGCCTCGGTGGGAGCGATCGGGAAGGTCAGGTGCACCACACCGTCGGCGAACTGGCGCTGGACCTGGTAGCCGAAGTCGGAGAAGACCCGCAGCATCGCCCCGTTGGCCGGGAGCACCTCGGCGACGAAGTGCACGATGCCGAACCGCCGGGCCGTGTCGGCCAGGTGCTCCAGCAGCACCGAACCGATGCCCCGACCCTGGTACGCGTCCTCCACCACGAAGGCCACCTCGGCCTCCGGGGACTGCGGCCCGAGCCGCTCGTACCGGCCGACGGCGACGATCCGGTCGCCCGCCAGCACCACGAACGCCTCCCGGTCGTGGTGGTCGACGGTGACGAAGCGTTGCAGGTCCCGCTCCGGGATGCGCGGGTACGGCGAGAAGTAGCGCAGGTAGCGGGTGCGCTCGGAGAAGCGCGAGTGCATCGCCACGATCGCCGGGGCGTCCTCCGGACGGATCTGTCGCAGCTGGACGGTCGTACCGTCGCTGAGCAGCACGTCCACGGGTTGCTCGACAGTGGTCACCGGCCGGTCCTCCCCTACCACCGGATCAGTCGCGCGGGTCGTGCGGGTCGAGCCCGAGCAGCGGGAAGGCGGACTTACGGGTGGCCGCGATGGCGCGGTCCACCGCGTTCGGCTCCCCGGTCGGCTGCCACGGCTCGTACGACGGGTCGACGTCGTCGGTCATCCGCAGCGGCACCTCGCGGCCCGGTCGTCGCTCGGCGGCGAGTCCCCGCCAGGCCGGCGGGGTGAGGGTGGCCGGGTCGACCGGCTCACCGGTGGCGATGGCGAGCAGGTGCGTCCAGGCCCGGGGCACCACCTCGACCAGCGCGTACCCGCCGCCCCCGGTGGCCACCCAACGACCGTCGCACAGCTCGTCGGCGAGCGCCCGCAGCGCCAGGTAGGTGGCCCGCTGCCCGTCGACGGACAGGTGCAGGTCGGCCAGGGGATCCAGCCGGTGCCCGTCGGCGCCGCACTGGGTGAACAGCAGCTGGGGCCGGAACGCTCGCAGCACCGACGGCACGATCGCGTGGAAGGCCCGCCGCCAACCGGCGTCCCCGATGCCCGGCGGCAGCGGCACGTTGACCGCGCTGCCCTCGGCACCCGGCCCACCGGTCTCGTCGGGAAACCCGGTGCCGGGAAAGAGTGCCAGCGGGGTCTCGTGCAGGCTGATCGTGAGCACCCGCGGGTCGTCGTAGAAGATGTGCTGCACGCCGTCGCCGTGGTGCACGTCGACGTCCACGTACGCGATTCGCTCCGCGCCGAGGTCGAGCAGGCGGGCGATGGCCACGGCCGGGTCGTTGTAGACGCAGAACCCGGCGGCCCGGGCCGGCATCGCGTGGTGCAGCCCGCCGGCGACGTTGACCGCCCGGCGCGCGTCGCCGCGCCAGACCGCCTCGGCGGCCGCCACGCTGGCCCCGGTGACCAGGGCACTGGACTCGTGCATCCCCTCGAAGACGGGGTTGTCCGCCGTGCCCAGGCCGTAGCCGGAGAAGAACGGGTCACGGGGCGCGGCCCGCACCGCGTCGAGGTAACCGGCGTCGTGCACCCGGGTCAGCAGCGCGTCGTCGGCCGGCTCCGGTTTGACCATGCGCACCCCGGGCCGGTCGAGAACGCCGAGTTCCCGGGCGAGCGCGATGGTCAGCTCGACCCGGACCGGGTCGAGGGGGTGGTCACCCATGTCGTAGGCGAGCAGGGCTTCGTCCCACACCACCACCGTGCCGTCGGCCATGAGGTCATCGTCGCACGAGGGCCGGTGACCGCCCACCGCACGCGCTGATCAGTCGGCGGGCGCCTCCCCGGTGGCCACGGGACGGGTCGGGTCGGCGACCCAGTTGCTCCACGAGCCGACGTAGAGCGCGGCGTCCGGGCGGCCGGCCAGGTGCAGCGCGAGGACCGTCTGCGCGGCGGTCACCCCGGAGCCGCAGTACGCCCCGACCGGAACCGCTTCGGCCACGCCCGCTGCGGCGAATCGCTCCCGCAGCGCCTCGGCGGCCGGGAAGCGGCCGTCGGTGACGTACCCGGGGGCGGGGAGGTTGACCGCGCCCGGCACGTGCCCGGCGGCCGGGTCGATCGGCTCGGTCTCACCCCGGTAGCGCGGTGCGGCCCGCACGTCGAGCAGCACCCCCTCGTCGGCGGCGGCGAGGCGGGCGGCCTCCCCGGCGTCGAGGACCGGCAGGGCGCCGGGCTGGACGGTGACGTCGCCCGGAGCCGGGGTGGGCGGCTCGGTCGAGGTGGGCAGCCCGGCGGCGACCCAGGCGGGGAAGCCGCCGTGCAGCACCCGTACCGGCCGGTGGCCCGCCCAGCGCAGCGTCCACCAGGCCCGGGCGGCGGCCATGCCGTCCCCGGCGTCGTACACCACAACCGGGTGACCGGTGCGGACGCCGGCCGCCCGCAACGCGGCCTCGAGCGCGGCAGGGTCGGGCAG
>JBARAE010000638.1:0-6941 GCA_049791715.1 Micromonospora sp. | reverse complement strand
GCGAGGACCAGCCCGAGCGCCATCCAGAGCGGCCAGCGGCGGCGCGGTCGCGGCCGGTCCACCCCGGTCGCGCTCTGCTCGCCGCGCTGCTGGTCGCCGTCGGTCACCGGCGAAGGGTACGACCTGTCGGCCGACCCGGGCCAGCGCCACCCCGCCATCGGGCCCTCCCCGACCTCGGGCGACGGGTCAGGCCGGGTGGCCGCCCGCGGTGAGCACGGCCCGGTCGGCCACCCAGAGCGCGACCAGGCCGGCCCCGAGGAACGGGTGGCCGGCCCTGGCGAGCAGCAGGCCGGCGGTCACGAAGCAGGCGGCCTGGACGGCGTACTTGCCGGCCGGCGGAAGCGCCACCGGGGCCCTCGGCGAGCAGAAGACGCCCCAGACCACCGCGATCAGCAGCGGCGCGCCGAGACCGGCGAGCAGCCGCACGCCCAGGCCGGCGTCGAGGGTGAACCCCCACCAGCCGGCGGCGACCAGCATCGCCAGCTCCAGCAGGAAGGCGAGCCCCAACAGCAGTCCCTTCATCAGGACCTCCACTCCCGGTACGCGGTGTCCAGGGCGGCCACCATCTGGTCGAACGAACGGTCGATGTCTCGGGGCAGGCCGAACCCGCCGGACAACTGGAGGGTGACGAAGCCGTGCACGGCGCTGCGGAACATCCTGGTGGCGTCCACGGCCGCGTCGCCGGTGAGCCCGTAGCCGTGCAGGATCGCGTAGATCGCGCCGACGGCCCGCTCGGCGGCCGCCACGTGCTCCGGATCGCCGGGGTCCGGAGGGCGCTGGGTGGTCGGGTAGCGGCCGGGGTGCCGGCGGGCGTAGTCCCGGTAGGCGGCTGCCACGGCACGCAGGGCGTCGCTGCCGGCCCGGCCGGCTGCCGCGGCGGTGAGCTCGGTGGCGATCTCCGCGGTGGCCAGCGCGGAAAGCCGCTGGGCCAGCGCGTCCGCGCCCTTGACGTGCTTGTAGAGGCTGGGCAGCGCAACGCCGAGCCGGGCGGCCAGCGCGGCGAGGGTCAACCGGTCGAGGCCCACCTCGTCGGCGAGCCTGGCCGCCTCGCGCACCACCCGCTCCGGGGTGAGGCCGGCCCTAGGCACCGAACGTCACCGCCAGGAACTCGACGAGCTGCGCGGCGGTCTCCGCCGGCCGGTCCGCATGCGGGTAGTGGCCGGAGTCGGCGATCATGCGCGCCTCCGCGGTGGCGAACTGACGTCGGGCCGCCCGCGCCTCCGCCCCCGGGTCCGTGAAGTCGGGGTCCTTCGTGCCCATCAGGATCAGCACCGGCTGCCGCACCTCGCGGGCCCGCGCGGTCCAGTGCGGGTCGACCGGCGCGACCACCCCGCGCACGGCGTCCATCCGGCCGCGCAGCTTGGCGACCATGTCCTTCCGGTACGCCGCATCGTCGGCCGGCCGGGCGCCGGGGAAGAGCGTCTTGTGGAACATGCCGAAGAGCCGGGGGCTGCGCAGCACCATCGCCTGGGCGGCCCGCATCACCGGGTTCGGCCGGGGCTGGGCGACGAAGGGGCTGACCTGCACCACACCGTTGACCAGTTCCGGGGCGTCGGCGGCGGCGAAGACGACGGCGGCCCCGCTGGACGAACTGCCCACCAGGGTGGCCGGGCCGCCGCCGAGCGCGCGGACCACGGCCAGCAGGTCCGCGCCGACCTCGGCCGGGGCGTACGACGGCCAGTGGGCGCTGGAGTCGCCGTGCCCCCGGACGTCCACCGAGGCCACCCGGTAGCCGGCGGCCACCAGCAGCGGAATCAGATGGCGGAACGACCGCCGGTTCTCCCCCATGCCGTGCGAGAGGACGACCAGCGGCCCCTCCCCGTGCACCTCGTACGCGATGGTCCCGCCGTCCCGCTGCACTTGGCTAACACTCATAGCTGTCAGGCTAATGCCATTAGCCTTCCACGGCAAGCCGTACGACGAAACGACGAACGGGCCGGGGGATGCAGTCCCCGACCCGTTCGCTCCTGGTCAGATCACTTCTTGGAGATCAGAGCCCGGCCGAAGAACGTCAGGTTCGCCGGGCGCTCCGCGAGGCGGCGCATCAGGTAGCCGTACCACTGGTCGCCGTAGGGGACGTAGGTGCGCACGGTGTAGCCCTCGCCGACCAGCCGGGCCTGCTCCTCGGGGCGGATGCCGTAGAGCATCTGGAACTCGAAGCGGTCCGCGCTCCGGTCGAACCAGCGCGCCCGATCCTCACCGATGGCGATCAGCCGCGGGTCATGGGTGGCCAGCATCGGGTAACCGTCCCCGGCCATCAGCACGTTCATGCAGCGGACGTACGACTTGTCCACCTCGCGGGCGGACTGGTACGCCACCGACTCGGGCTCCTTGTACGCGCCCTTGCAGAGCCGCACCCGCGACCCGGCGTACGCCAGCTCCCGGCAGTCCGACTCGGTCCGCCGCAGGTACGCCTGGAGCACCGCCCCCGTCGACGGGAAGTCCTTGCGCAGCTTGGCCAGGATGTCCAGGGTCGAGTCGGTGGTGGTGTGGTCCTCCATGTCGAGGGTCACCGTGGTGCCCGACTCGTCGGCGGCGAGGCAGATCGACCGGGCGTTGTCGTAGGCGAGCTGCTCGTCGAACATCTGCCCCAGGGCGGAGAGCTTCACGCTCACCTCCGCGGCCGGGGTGAGCCCCGCACCGGAGAGCATCTTCAGCAGCCGGAGGTACTCGTCCCGGGTGGCGTTCGCCTGCGCGGGGGTGACGGTGTCCTCGCCGAGGTTGTCGAGGGTGACCGCGAGGCCGTCGGCGACGAGTTCGCGGGTCGCGCGCAACGCGTCGTCGGTGCCGGCGCCGGCGACGAACCGGCGGACGACGTCCCGGGTGAACGGGGCCGTCGCGACAAGCCGCTCGACCTGGGATGACCGGGAGGCGGCGAGGATGACGGAACGGAGCATGCGCTGAGCGTAACGCCCACCGACCCGCCCGCGCCGGGGGGCGGCGGCGGTACGTCACGCAGCGTTCCGGCGCCCTACATCGACGCGCCACGTAGCCCCTGAGTCGTCTACCGTTGGTGTCGTGAACTTCGACGCGTACGCCCGGACCGGCGTTGATCTCGTCAACGCCCGTCTGGACGGCCTCGACGCCCTGCGGGCCCTCTTCCCGGACGAGAACGCGTGGATGCGCGACGAGGTCGCCGAACGGGACCTGGCGATCTTCCGGCGCGCGCAGAAGCGCCTGCGGGACGTCTTCGAGTACGGCACCTCAGGGCGGGACGCGCAGGCGGTCGCCGAGTTGAACGCGCTGCTGGAGGCGTTCCCGGTGCAGCCGCGGATCTCCGGCCACGACTCCAGCGACTGGCACATGCACGTGACCAGCCGGGGCGCCTCGGTCAGCGCCGAGTACCTGGCCGGGGCGGTCTGGGGCCTCTCCGTCTGGCTGTGCGAGTACGGCAGTGCCCGGTTCGGCGTCTGCGCCGACGAGCGCTGCGGCAACGTCTACCTGGACACCTCGTCCAACTGCTGCCGGCGGTTCTGCTCGGAGCGCTGCGCCACCCGCTCCCACGTCGCCGCCCACCGGGCCCGCAAGCGGGCCGCCATCGGCGAGCAGCTCTCCGCCCCCGCCGACTCCCTGACCCCGGTCAGCTGACCCACCGGCTCCCCTCCGACGGCTCCCGCTCGGCGCGTCTGCCGCCGCGCCGCGACCTGGAGCCGTCGGTCAGGCGTCGACAGGCGAGGGGGCGGTCAGGTTGGCCCGGGCGAAAGCCAGCGCCTCGCGCAGGTCGGCCTCGCGGACGGCCCTGCTCTTCGCGCCTCGGGTGGTCACCTCCACCGCGACCGAGCCGGTGAAACCCCGGCCGGCGAGCGAGCGGAGCAGCTCACCGCAGGGCTGGCCGCCGCGTCCGGGCACCAGGTGCTCGTCGCGCCCCTCGCCGGTGCCGTCGCCGAGGTGCACGTGCGCCAGGCCGGCGCCCATCCGGTCGGCCATCGCCAGCGCGTCGGTGTGCGAGGCGGCGCAGTGCGACAGGTCCAGCGTGTACGACGCGTACCCGGTGTCGGTCGGATCCCAGCCGGGGACGTACGGCACGAACTGCCGGCCGGCCATCCGGACCGGGTACATGTTCTCCACCGCGAAGCGCAACCCGCCGAACTGCCCGGCGATCGTGTCCAGGCCCTCGGTGAAGGTGCGGGCGTAGTCCCGCTGCCAGGTGAACGGCGGGTGCACCACGACGGTGGGCGCCTCCAGCGTCTCGGCCAGCTCGGCCGCCTTGCGCAGCCGCTCCCACGGATCGGGGCTCCACACCCGCTGGGTGACCAGCAGGCAGGGGGCGTGGACGGAGAGCACCGGCACGCCGTAGTGCTCGGAAAGCCCGCGCAGTGCGCCCGGGTCCTGGCTGACGACGTCGGTCCAGACCATCACCTCGACGCCGTCGTAGCCGAGCGCCGCGGCGAGCTGGAACGCCGCCGCGGTCCGCTCAGGGAAGACCGAGGAACTGGAGAGGAGCACCGGGACGCGGGAAGTCACACCCCTCAGCGTAACCGCCGCGGCCACCCGGCATCGGGACGAGCACCCGCAAAGCGCCCAGACCGCCAGCCCGGATCACATCGGTTCGAGCTGATCCAGCCGCCGGAGAATGACTCCCTCACGCAGCGCCCACGGACAGATGTCCAGTGAGTCCACGTCCAGCCGGCGCATCACCGCCTCGGCCACCACCGCGCCGGCCAGCAGCTGGTGGGCCCGGCCGGCGCTCACCCCCTCCAGCTCGTGCAACTGGCCGGGTGGGATGTGCCGGATGAAGCCGAGCACCTGCCGCAGGCCGGTGCGGGTCAGGCTGCGTCGCGCCCAGAGCCCGGCGCCCGACGGGGCGGCGCCGGCCAACCGGGCCAGCATCCGGAACGTCTTCGAGGTGGCCACCGGGCGTTCCCAGCCCACCTCGACCATCTTCGCCACCACCGGGTCGAGCAGCCCGTCGACGTACTCCCGCAGCTCCTCCACGGCCTCGGCGGACGGCGGCGCCGCACCGGACGGGTCGGCCCGGAGCCGCTCCCGGCTCAGCCGCCCGGCGCCCAGCGGCAGCGAGACGGCGACGTCCGGGTCCTCGTCGATGCCGGCCGCCAGCTCCAGCGAACCGCCGCCGATGTCCAGCACCAGCAGCCGCCCCGCCGACCAGCCGAACCAGCGCCGCACCGCGAGGAAGGTCATCCGCGCCTCGTCCGCGCCGGAGAGCACCTCCAGCCGTACGTCCGTCTCGTCGCGGACCCTGGCCAGCACCTCGGCGGCGTTGGTGGCGTCCCGGACCGCCGAGGTGGCGAAGGCGAGCAGGTCGTCGGCGGCCAGCCCGGCGGCCGCCGCGCGGGCCATGCCGACCGCCTTGACCAGCCCGTCCGCGCCCGCCTCGGTCAGCGCCCCGTCCGGGCCGATCTGCTCGGCCAGCCGGAGCACCACCTTCTCCGAGTGCGCCGGCCAGGGGTGCGCGCCGTGGTGGGCGTCGACCACCAGCAGGTGCACCGTGTTGGAACCGACGTCCAGGACACCGAGTCGCATGCTGTCGACCCTAGGGCCAACACGTTTCCCCGGCTCGTCAGCCGGCGAGGGTCACCCCGCGTACGCTGGTCCGGGTGACAGGCCAGATCGAGCTGCATGTGCTGGTGGACGACCCCGACGACCCGCGCAGCCGGGAGGTGGAGCTGGACTTCCCCCGGGAGTGGATCGAGTTCCTCGACCCGGCGGACGAGAAGCACATGGTCCGGGCCGACCTGACCTGGCTGCTCTCCCGCTGGACGTGCGTCTTCGGCAAGGGCTGCCACGGCATCATCGCCGGCCGGGCCGCCGACGGCTGCTGCTCGCACGGGGCGTTCTTCACCGACTCGGACGACGAGAAGCGGGTCCGCAACGCGGTCAAGCGGCTCACCCCGCAGACCTGGCAGCACTTCCGCAGGGGCTTCAAGAACTGGACCGAGAACGACACCATCGACGGCAAGAACCCGGCCCGCCGCACGGCCACCCGGGACGTCGACTCCCCCTGTGTCTTCCTCAACGACGCCGACTTTCCGGGCGGGGGCGGCTGCGCGCTGCACGGCCAGGCGCTGCGCGACGGGGTGCACCCGCTGGAGTACAAGCCGGACGTCTGCTGGCAGCTGCCCATCCGCCGCGACCAGGAGTGGCACAAGCGGACCGACAACACCAAGGTGCTGATCTCCACGCTGTCGGAGTTCGACCGGCGGGGCTGGGGCGCGGGCGGGCACGACCTCGACTGGTGGTGCACCTCCTCCACCGACGCGCACGTCGGCGCCGAGCCGATGTACGTCTCGTACGGCCCGGAGCTGACCGCGCTGATCGGCGCCCCCGCGTACGGGAAGCTCGCCGAGCTGTGCGCGGCCCGGCTGCGCCAGGGGCAGATCGCCCCGCACCCCGCCAGCGAGGGCTGAGGGCCGGGCTACGCCTGCTCGTCGACGGGCCGGACGACGATCCCGTCGTCGTCGCTGTACACGTGCGCGCCCGGGTGGAAGACGCAGTCGCCGAACGTCACCGGCACGTCCCGCTCCCCCGCGCCGGTCTTGGCGCTCTTGCGGGGGTTCGCGCCGAGCGCCTTGATGCCGAGCGGCAGGGCGCGCAGGGCGGCGACGTCGCGGACCGCACCGTTGATGACCACCCCGGCCCAGCCGTTGGTCACGGCCGAGCCGGCGATGAGGTCGCCCATCAGGGCGGTGTGCACCGACCCGCCACCGTCCACCACCAGCACCCGGCCCTCTCCCGGTTCGGCGAGGACCGCCTTCACCAGGGCGTTGTCCTCGAAGCAGCGCACGGTGACCGCGGGCCCGGCGAAGGCGGCGACGCCGCCGTACTGGCGCAGTTGCGTGTCGCACGAGCCCAGCGCGTCGCCGTACCGGTCGTAGAGGTCGGCGGTGGAAGTCGGCATGGTCGTTCCCTCTCTCATTCGGATGGTGTCCGGTGCAGGCCGGTCGCGGCGACGGCCGCACCGGCCAGCCCGGCGGCGGTAC
>JBARAE010000637.1:0-3289 GCA_049791715.1 Micromonospora sp. | reverse complement strand
GGGTAGAAAAGACGGATGATCCGGGTGTTCCTGCTCGACGACCATGAGGTCGTCCGTCGTGGCCTTGCCGACCTGCTGCAGAGCAGCGGCGACATCGAGGTGGTCGGCGAGTCCGGCTCCGCCCAGGAGGCGGCCCGCCGCATCCCCGCGCTCCGCCCCGACGTGGCGATCCTCGACGCCCGGCTACCCGACGGCAACGGCATCGACGTGTGCCGGGACATCCGCGCCGTGGACTCCTCGATCAAGGGCCTGATCCTCACCTCGTACGAGGACGACGAGGCGCTCTTCGCGGCGATCATGGCCGGCGCGGCCGGGTACGTGCTCAAGCAGATCCGCGGCACCGACCTGGTGGACGCGGTCCGCCGGGTCGCGGCCGGGCAGTCCCTGCTCGACCCGGCGATCACCACTCGGGTGCTGGAGCGGATCCGCAGCGGCGTCGAGCAGCCGCGCGAACTCAAGACGCTCACCGAGCAGGAGCGCCGCATCCTGGAGTACGTCGCCGAGGGGCTGACCAACCGGGAGATCGCCGGGAAGATGTTCCTGGCCGAGAAGACCGTGAAGAACTACGTCTCCAGCGTGCTGGCCAAGCTCGGTCTGGAACGACGTACCCAGGCCGCGGTGCTGGCCACCCGGCTGCTCGGCAAGGGTCACTGACCGGAGGGCCGGACGGCCGCCCGGGTCCCGGACCCGGGAGGCTGTTTCAGTCCCGCAGCGGGACGCTCCAGCGCACCTCGGTGCCGTGCGGGACGACCGGGCTGAGCTGGAAGTCGCCGCCGAGCCGCTCCGCCCGCTCGCGCAGGTTGACCAGGCCGCTGCGGGCCGCCTCCGGGCCGCAGCCGACCCCGTTGTCGGTGACCGTCACCGTGACCCAGCCCGCGTCGACCTTCACCGTCACCCCGACCCGCTCGGCGTGCGCGTGGCGTACCGCGTTGGAGAGTGCCTCCCGGAGTACGGCCGTCAGCTCCGGACGCAGCGAGTCCGGCACGGCGCTGTCGATCGGCCCGATCAGCTCCAGCTGCGGGCGGTAGCCCAGCGACTCGGCGGCCACCTCGATCGCCTCGCGGATCTCGGTACGCAGCGCGGCGCTCATCGGCGTGCGCAGCTCGAAGATGGTCCGGCGGATGTCCCGGATGGTGGCGTCCAGGTCGTCGACGGCGGCGTTGATCCGCTTGGCCACCTCCGGGCGGGCGTTCATCGCCCCGCTCTGCAGCTGCAGACCGGTCGCGAAGAGGCGCTGGATCACCACGTCGTGCAGGTCCCGGGCGATCCGCTCGCGGTCCTCCAGTACCACCAGCAGCTCCCGTTCCTCCTGGCCGCGGGCCCGCTCCATGGCCAGCGCGGCCTGCCCGGCGAAGCTGCCCAGCAGGGCCACGTCGTCGTCGGTGGCGCGGCTGGCGTCCGGCCGGTGCGCGATCACCAGCACGCCGTGCAGGGTGTCCGCCGCGGCGAGCGGGGACACCACCGCGGGCCCGGCGACCACCGGGCTCGGCCAGGGCGCCGCCTCGGCGAGATTGTCCAGCAGCTCGTGCCGGTGCTCGGTCACCGAGCCGGCGAACGTGGTCTCGTTGGCCGGCAGCACCGCGCCGGCCAGCTCCCCGGCCCGCTCGTCCGCCCCGTCGACCACCTCGACGGTGAAATGGCCGGCGTCCTCGTCGTACAGCAGCACCAGCGCCAGCTCCGCCTCGGCCACCTCCCGGGCCCGCCGGGCCACCAGGGTCAGCGCGTCGGTCCGCCGGACCTCGCCGAGCAGCACCGAGGTGATCTCGGCGGTGGCGGCAAGCCAGCGCTCCCGCCGGTGGGCCAGCGCGTACAGGCGGGCGTTCTCGATCGCCACGCCGGCCGCGGCGGCCAGCGCCACCACGATCTCCTCGTCGTCCTCGGTGAACTCGGCCGCACCCTGCTTCTCGGACAGGTAGAGGTTGCCGAAGACCTGGTCGCGGATGCGGACCGGCACGCCGAGGAAGCTGTGCATCGGCGGGTGGTGCTTCGGGAACCCGTACGACTTCGGGTGCTGGGTGATGTCCGGCATGCGCAGCGGGCGCGGGTCGTCGATGAGCAGACCGAGCACGCCCCGGCCGTGCGGCAGGTCGCCGATCTTGGCGTGCAGGTCCTCGCTGATGCCGTGGATGATGAAGTCGTGCAGCATCCGGTCGGGGCCGATCACCCCGAGCGCGCCGTACCGGGCGCCGACCAGCTCGCATGCCGACTCCACGATCCGCTGCAGGGTGCTGCGCAGGTCGAGGTCGGAACCGATGCCGACGACGGCGTCGAGCAGGGCCCGGAGCCGCTCCCGGCTGGTCACCACCTCGCCGACCCGGTCCAGCATCTCCTGGAGCAGCTCGTCGAGGCGGACCCGGGACAGCGGGCTCAGGCCCAGCGACGGGGTCACGTTCTCATGCCGTGGGTTCGGTGCGCTGGCCACGCCGCGATGCTATCCCCCGGTGACGGGAGGGGACGACCCCCGCTACGCCTGCCGCTCCCGTACCGCGGAGGTGTCCACCGTCTGGGCGGCCTCCAGCCGCGGGGTGTGCGGTGGCCCGGCATGCGTGGCGTCGGTGATGCCCAGCCGCATCGCGATGTACGGGTGACCCAGCCCGGACAGCATCCGACGCAGCGTCTGCCGGGTGCCCTCGATCTCCACCACCCCGCTGAGCGGCACCAGCGAGACGCCGAGCCGGGTGGCGGTCAGCCAGGCCGCCGAGAGTGCCTCACCGGCGCGCAGCCAGCTGTCCGGTTCGTCCTCGGTGCCCCAGAGGATCGCGTAGACGGCCGCGCGGTCGTGCCCGGGGCCGACCGGCAGGCTGCCCGGTCGGCCGAAGTCCCGGGCCGGCACGGTGGTCTTCGGGGCCTCCTCCGGCAGCACCTCGGGCGGCAGCCCGGCGCCGCTACCGGCCCGGCTGGTCCAGTACGCCAGCTCCTCCTGCAGCTGCGGGTCCTCCGCCTCCACCGCGGCGGCGTGCTGCGCGGCACCGGCCAGCTCGATCTTCTGGTCGTCGTCGAGCACCTGCATGTTGACGCCCTCGCGGGTCGCCGCCCGGTCGATCTCGCCCAGGGCCGCGGTCGACACCGGCTCGTCGCTGACCGGTCGCCGGTCGGTGTGCCGCACCTGCATGCACTGCACCATGTGCATCGCGTCCGGGTCCGCGCCGGTGTGGTGGAACCCGGTCAGCCGGGCCAGCAGATCCGGCTGCGCCGGGTCGGGCAGTCGCTCCACCACCGGCGTCCAGCCCTCCGCGGCGAGCGCGAGCCGGGCGTGGTGCAGCGCGGTGCCGCAGCTGATCGCCAGCAG
>JBARAE010000636.1:0-11119 GCA_049791715.1 Micromonospora sp. | reverse complement strand
GTGGTCCGCCGGATCATCGACCGGCCGGTGGGCTGGCTCGCCCGCTGCGGGTGACCCCGGACTTCTGGATGGGCGATCAGCTGTCACCCTCGGTACGCTTGCCGCAGGCAACGACACCGCAACCGAGGAGTGCACCGACAGCATGCGCACAGGTCGACAGACCGGGGCGCCCGGCGATCAGCGGTGACAGCCGCCCGACGGGGTGGTGTCGCCGGCCCGGTCAGCGGTGGCGGACCGGCCTCCCGCCCGCGGTCCCGCAGGTCCCCGGAGTACGCGTTGCCGGCCGACACCCGGCTCGCCCGTGAGCTCCTCGACGGGCTCGCCGAGGCGATCGTGACCACCGATCACGGCGGGACCGTGACCCTGGTCAACGCGATGGCGGCCGACCTTCTCCCCGAACTCACCCTCGGCACCGACCTGGCCCGCTGCGCGGTGCCGGCGCTGGCCCACGCGGTACGGGCCGACGCCGAGACCTTCACCGCGGAACACCACGGCCGGCGGCTGCGCGGCACCCGGCGCGGCCTCGCCGACGGCCTGTGCGCCTGGTACGTGCGCGACGTCACCGAGGAGCAGGCGCGTACCGACGCGCTGCTGGCCGAGCGCTCCCGGACCGCGTTCCTCGCCCAGGCCGGCAGCCGGCTCGGGCTGTCCCTGCACCGGGACCAGACACTGCGTGCCACCGCCACCCTGCCGGTGCCGTACCTGGCCGACGCGGCAGTGGTCGTGCACCGCCCGTCGCCGCCCGAGGACGAGCCGCACTGGCTCCGGTACGCCGAGGGTGACGCGCTGCCCACCGCGGGGGTCGGCTCCTGGGACCTGGCCACCTCGGTCCCCGGCCTCGCCGAGGCACTCGACGGGGACGCGGTCGAGCCCAGCCCCTGGCTCAACGCCGAACTGGCCGACCTGGCCGCGGTGCTACCGGACGAGTTCGGCCGGCCCGGCACCATCCTGATCAGCCCGATGCTCAGCGCCGGCGGCCAAGCCGGCGCGCTGATCCTGATCCGGCGCACCGAGCGCGCCGGGTTCGACCAGCGGGAGATCGAGCTGGCCCGGGAGTTCGCCGCCCGCGCCGGGGCCGCGCTGGCCGCCGCCGAGCTCTACGGCGAGCAGGCCCACCTGGCCCGGGTCCTGCAGAACAGCCTCCTCCCGCCGGAGCTGCCCGCCGTCGGCGGGCTCACGCTGGCCGGCGGCTACCGGGCCGCCGGGGACAGCCTCCGCATCGGCGGCGACTTCTACGACGTCTTCCGCACCGAGGAGGGCGCGATGTTCGCCCTCGGCGACGTCTGCGGCAAGGGGGTCGGCGCGGCGGTGCTGACCGGCCGGGTACGCCAGTCGTTGCAGACCCTCCGCCTGGTGGAGCAGCGGCCACTCGAGCTGATGCGGCTGCTCAACCGGGCGCTCTTCGACGCACCCGACGCCGCACGCTCGGCCCAGTTCACCACCCTGCTGCTCGGCACCCTGGCCCGTGCCGGGGACGGCGGGCTGGTGGTCCGGGTGGCCGGCGGCGGCCACCCCTCCCCGCTGATCGTCCGCGCCGACGGCACCGTCGACCAGGTCAAGGTGGGCGGCATGCCGATCGGCGCGCTCACCGCCGCCCGGTTCGTCGAGGCGGAGGTCCGGCTCGCCCCCGGCGAGCTGCTGCTCGCGTACACCGACGGGGTGACCGAGGCCCGGGGCGGCCCGACCGAGCTGGAGATGTTCGGCGAGGTGCGGCTCCGGCAGGCGCTGGCGTCGGGGGCCGGCCTGCCGCCGGCCGCCCTGGTGGACCGGCTGCTGCAACTGGTCGACGAGTGGCTGGACGGGCAGGTCCACGACGACATCGCCATGCTCGCCGTGGCGGCGGCACCCGCGTGACCGCGGGCCGGCGGATCGGCCCGGAAACCGTCGGGGCGTACCTGGACTGTCTGGACCGGGCCGACCAGGCCACGGCGATCCGGCTCGCGACGGAGCTGCTGGACGCCGGCTGTTCGGTGGCGGACGTCCTCGTCGACCTGGTCGCGGTCGCGCAGCGGGAGATCGGCCGGCGCTGGCTGACCGGCACGTGGAGCGTCGCCCAGGAACACGCCGCCACGCACGTCAGCGAATTGGTGGTCAACGCGGTGGCCGCACGGCATTCCGGCCCGGCGGACCGGGGACACGTGGTGATGGCCTGCGTCGAGGGCGAATGGCACGCGCTGGCCGCCCGGATCGTCGCCGAGGTGGTCCGCGCCGCGGGCTGGCGGGTGACCTTCCTCGGGGCCAGCGTGCCGGGCCGGCACCTGGTCTCCTACCTGCACCAGACCGGTCCGGAGGCGGTGCTGCTGAGCTGCGTTCAACCCAACCGGCTGGTGCGCGCGGCCCGGATGATCGAGGCCTGCCGGTCATCGGGCGTGCCGGTCGTCGCGGGCGGGCCCGGCTTCGGCCCGGACGGCCGGTGGGCCGCCGCCGTCGGTGCCGCCGCCTGGGGTGCGACCGCCCGGGACGCGGTCCGCCTGCTGGATCGGCAGCTCTTCACGGCGGCGCACACCGGTCCGCCGGCCGCTCCGCCGGACGACGAGTACGTCGCGCTGCTGCGCCGCCGACGGGAGATCGTCCAGCTCGCCGTCCGCGCGGTCGAACCACCGGACGAGGCGGCCGACGACGTCGCCACGGCGGTGGCCCACCTGGTCGACGCCATGGCCGCGGCGATCCGGGTCGGTGACCCGCAGCTGCTGCTCGATTTCGTCGGCTGGCAGGACGAGGTGTTCGCCGCCCGGGGCGGACGCCGGCTCGTCGACGCCGTGCTCGCCAGCTGCGAGGCGGCCCTCGCCGAGCATCCGCGCGCCTGCCACCACCTCCGGCTCGCCCGCTCCGTGGCCGGCCCGGCCTGAGAGGCTGCTCGTGGTGGCCGCGATCCGCTCCGGACTGGCCTGGTGGGGCCTGGTGCGCTCCTGGGTGGCCGTGGGGCCCGACGGTACGGGCCCCGAGCCCGGATCAGGCCGTCCGCGCCACCGGCGGCTCGCCGGTCGGGCCGCCCGACCCGTCGGGCCACTCCGCGCCCGGCTCCTGCGGCCGCTCCCCCGACGCCTGCAGAACCGGCCAGCCGGCCTCCGCGTTCTCCCGACGCCGGGCGGTCTCGTCGAACTCCGTCAACCCGCGCAGCAGCGCCTGGCGGCCCTCCGGGGTCATGTTGGCCAGGACCTGGGCCAGTCGCTGCCGGCGGTCCGCCCGCAACTCGTCGAGAAGCCGGATCGCCTCCGGCGTCAGGTGCAGCGAGATCTCCCGCCGGTCGAACCGGCCGGGCTCCCGCTCGAGCATCCCGGCCGCCACCAGCCGGTCGCAGAGCCGGCTCGCGGAGGAGAGCAGCATGTCGGTCAGCGTGGCGAGGCGGCGGAGGTTGATCCCGTCGTACTGCTCGACCACCATGACCGCACGCAACTGCGCGCCGGAGAGTCGGCTCGTCGTCCGCTCCCGGGCGGCCTCCCAGACAGCCAGCAGGGTGCCCGCCGCCTCGTCGAGGGCGGCGGCCATACTCGCTTCTGGTCCGTAGGGACCGTGTTCTTCGGCCATGGTGCGCCCGAGACTACCCGGCCCACCAGGCCACCGACCTGTGCAAAGGAGCAAAGATGAGCGGACCGGAGGATCGGGCACGCCGGACCCTCACCGACGCCCCGGCCGACCTCCTGCTCGACCGGCTCGCCGGCGAGCTGGAGCGGTCGTACCAGGTCACCGGGGTCGAGTTGTTCCAGGTCGACTACCGGCTGGCGGTGCTCCTGCCGTTCACCGGCGGTGACCCGATCACCAAGCCCGGCCACCCCGCCTGGCGGTGCTTCGACCACCAGGAGCCGATCGTCGCCGACGGGACGGGCTGGTTCCCGGTCGGCATGCGCGGCGAGCGGCGTGGGGTGCTGCGGGTGTCGCCCGTCCCGGACGACCCCGCCGCCGTCGGTGAGCTCGACGCGATCGCCACCGCGCTCGGCCACGAGCTGGCCGCCGTGACGGCCAGCACCGATGTCTACGTCACCGCCCGGCGCGACCGTCGGCTGACGCTGGCCGCCGAGATGCAGTGGGAGCTGCTGCCCGGCCGCAGCCGGATCCGCCCGTCGTTCAGCCTGGCCGGCCAGCTGGAGCCGGCGTACGCGGTGCGGGGGGACAGCTTCGACTGGTCCGACGACGGCCGCCAGCTCTGGCTCTCCACGATCAACGGGTCGGGTGAGGGTGTGGCCGCCTCGATGCTCACCTCGCTGGCCACCCACGCGCTGCGCAACGCCCGCCGGGCCCAGCTGGGCCTGGCCGACCAGGCCGCCCTGGCCGACCAGGCGATCTACGCCCTGCACCGGGGCGAGCAGCACCTCTCCGCGCTGCTGCTGGAGCTGGACCTGGCGTCCGGACGGCTCACCGTGGTCGACGCCGGCTCACCGCGCCTGGTGCTGCTGCGCGACGGCGAGGTCAGCGAGCAGGTCCTGGAAAAGCAGTTCCCGCTGGGCATGTTCGAAGGCACGGACTACCGGGAGCAGCACTTCGAGTTGCAGCGCGGGGACCGGCTGTTCGTGGTCAGCGACGGCGTCATCGACGCCACCGGGCAGAACATCCGGTACGGCGAGACGGCGCTGGACCGTTTCCTGCGGCGTACCGGGCCGATGGAGCCGCTGGACGCGGCCCGGTCCCTCATCGGTGACCTGCGTGCCTTCGTCGCCGGTGACCTGATCGACGACGCGGTGGTGGTCTGCCTGGACTGGCGGGGTCCGCAGTCGTGACCCGCCGCCGCCCCGGCACGACGCGTGCCGGGGCGGTCAGTACGCGCCGCGGCTGTTCATCACCGCGCCGAAGGTCTTCCAGAGGATGGTCAGGTCGGCGGCGAGGGACCAGTTCTCCACGTAGTAGAGGTCCAGCCGGATGCCGTCCTCCCAGCTCAGGTCCGATCGGCCACTGACCTGCCACAGGCCGGTCATGCCCGGCTTGACCAGCAGGCGGCGGGCCACGTCGCCGTCGTACCGGGCCACCTCGGAGGGAAGCGGCGGCCGGGGGCCGACCAGGCTCATCTGGCCGAGGAGCACGTTGACGAGCTGGGGCAGCTCGTCCAGCGACCACTTGCGCAGCAACCTGCCGACCCGGGTCACCCGCGGGTCGTCGCGCATCTTGAACATCAGGCCGTCGGTCTCGTTGCGGGCGGCCAGCTCGGCCAGCAGGGCGTCGGCGTTCAGCACCATGGTGCGGAACTTGAAGACGCCGAACTCCTCGCCGCCCTGGCCGACCCGGGTCTGGCGGAACAGCACCGGTCCCCGGCTGTCCAGTTTGATGGCCAGCGCGATCGCCACCAGCACCGGCAGCAGCGCGGTCAGCGCCAGGAACGCGATGGACCGGTCGACCAGGCCCTTGACCAGCTTGCGGGTCCCCCGGAACTCGGGTGCCTCCACATGGATCAACGGCAGGCCGGCGACCGGCCGGGTGTGGATCCGCGGACCGGCGACGTCGGTGAGCGCCGGGGCGACCACCAGGTCGACGCCGGTCCCCTCCAACTGCCAGCCGAGCCGGCGCAGCCGGGCCGCGGTCAGCTCACCGGAGGCGGTGACCGCCACCGTGTCCGCCCCGATGGCGGTCGCCGCCTCCGGGATGCCCCGGAACGAGCCCACCACCGGCACGTCCCCCAGCCGCTGCGGCACCGGGGCGAGCAGCGCGTCCGGGATGCAGGCACCGACCACGTGGTAACCGGCGTACGGCTCGCGGCGCAGCGTGTGCACCAGCTCCAGGACGTGCGCGGTGTCGCCGACCACGAGCACCTTGCGGGACCAGCCCCTGCCCCGGTTCCGGGCGTGGTGCAGCCGCTTGCGGGCGGCGAACCGGGCCACCTCCAGCCCGACGGTGCCGACCGCGAACGAGATGGCGAGGAAGCCCCGGGAGACGCCGACGTCGGCGATGTAGCCGACGATCGCGATGCCGCCGGCCAGCCGCAGGCTCGCCGCGCTGACCCGCCGGTACTCGTCGGCGCCGTAGCCGAGCACCTGGTCGTCGTAGCAGCGCAGCGCCTTGAGCGAGATCAGCCAGGCGAGGAGCAGACCGGGGGCGACCAGCACGTACGGGATCTCCGAGCCCATCGGCTTCTCCTCGCCGAAGCGGGCGACGTACCCGACGAGGATGGCGACCGCCAGCACGGCCGTGTCCAGCACCACCAGGACCCGGACGTAGGCCCGCTCAGCAGCACGCGACGCCGGCCCGGGGCGGTCGCCCCCGGGTCTCGACGGCGTGCTGGCGGGGGTCAACAGCGTCGCCGAGGCCACCGGCCCACCCCACTTCGGTCAGGACGGCTCCGGGCGGACGAGCGGTCCCGATCGGGGACCGCGGGCACGGAGCACGGGAACATCTTGCCTCGACAATTGTGAATGCCGATTGCTTCGGACGCATTGCCGTCACTTACCCGGCCGGTTCCGGCCGGGTAAGGTTCCGCCGTACCGGCTTGCGGTACGGCGGAACAGCCTATCTTGAGTGGGCGGTCAGCGCGGCGCTTCCGGGCGCTGCGAGATCGCCTGGAGGAAGATCTCGCCGATCTTGGCCGGGTCAAGGGTGACGAAGGCGACGCCGTCGCCCTCCTTCGCGATCGACTCGAGTTCCACCTTGCTGACCTCGGTACCGATACCGATGATGATCACCCGTACCGGCTGCTCCGGGTCCTTGATCTCCTTCAGCTTCTGCAGCAGCGCGGCCCGGGAGATGCCGTTGGTGTCCTCGTTCTTGCCGTCCGTGAAGAGCACCACCGAGTTGACCCTGCCCGGCTCCCACTCCCGCTGGACCTCCTTGTAGGCCGCCAGCACCGTGTCGAAGAGGCCGGTGTTGCCGTTGTCCTTGGGCCTGATCCCCGCGAGCTCCTGCTGGAGCTTGCCCCGGTTGGCGGAGAGCGGCTTGATCGGCACCAGCGGCTTCCAGTCCTGGCTGCCCACCAGCTCGGTGGAGAAGGTCCAGAGCCCGATCGACCACGAGTCGTCGAAGAGGTTCAGGCCTCGGCTGGCCGCCGCCACGGTGACCGCCTCGCGACTGACGTTGTTGGCCGTCGCCACCGGCTTCTTCATCGACCCCGAGACGTCGATGACGGCGAGCATGCGGCCGGACAGGGTGGCGACCGCCCAGGTGCTGGTGACCCGCTGGATCGCGCCCGGGTCCAATCCGGCGGTACCGCCCTGGCCGGTCGGCGGGGTGGTGGAACCCCCCGCCGGGCTCGGCGCGCCCTCCGGCGCCTTGAAGCCGTCCCCCCAGTTCCCGTCCGGGCCGCGCAGCGACTGCGCAGCCAGCCGGTTGCGGAAACCGGGGGTGGTGAGCACCTCGAAGAGCACCCGGGCAGCCGACGCCTTCGCCGGCTCGATGCCCGGCAGTACCGCGAACGGGTAGTCCAGCGGCACCGGCGGCGGGTCGAGGTAGAGCGCGGCCAGCGGGATCGGCGGCTTGGTCGCGTTGTACGCCATCACGTCCTCTTCGGACAGCGCGGCCGCGTTCAGGGAGTTGGCGATCGCGGTCGGGTCCGACGACCGCGGGAACCGGTTCAGCAGGTCCTGCCGCAACGAGGAGCTGCCGGTGGCCAGCGCGCGCAGCGCCCCGGTCATCGCCTCCTGCGCCTTCTGCGGGTCGGCGCCGGTGGAGCTGGCGGCGGCGCTCAGCGAGAGCAGCCCGGAGAGGCCGGCGGCGTCCCGGGTGGGTTCGACGATGCCGGCGCGCAGCGGCGGCTTGCTGCTGGTGACCGCCCCCAGCAGCTGCGTCCAGGTCAGCTTCCTGTTCGGCCAGCCGAACTTGGTGGAGGCCACCGGCTCGGGGACCGCGACCACCACCGGGCTGCGGGCGATCGAGGCGCCGTTGGCCGGGGCGAAGGCGGTCGCTCCGCCGTTCTTCAGCCGCAGCAGCCAACTCGAGGAGTCCGGCACCCAGACGTCCGGGGTGACCGCCGTGCCGTTCGCCTCGCCGACGCCGAGCGTGGCGCCGTGCTTGGTGGCCACCGCGGCCGCCACCTCGACCGACTCGGCGGAGGTGACGTCGACGGCGATGCAGGTGCCGCCCACCGCGGCACCGTCGGAGACCCACTGATCGGCCGCGGCCTTGACGGCGGGGGCGATCTCCGGAGCCGCCGCCAGGGACAGCTCGATCTGTCCGGAGCAGGAGGGTCCCGCCAGCTGCTGGTAACCAAACCAGGAGCCGGCGACGACGACGGCGAGGGCGGTGGCCGCCGCAGCGGCACCTGCCCCACGTGAACGCATGCGATGGCGGCCAGACACGCTGACCATCTTGCGTATCTCGCGGGGCTACGACCACAACCGTTCGGACGAAAGTTACGCAGGAGAAACAGTTGATCACCGAAAAGCTACGATGAGTGACAGACTGGTCATCGGACGTGATCAAGCTCCATTACAGACAGCGCTTCGGCCGGCTGTTCCGTTACGGCAGGACGCACGTCGGACTGGCCATGGGCACCGGCTCTCCCACCGCCGTCGGCACCCCGGTGCCCGAGTCCACCCGAAAGATCCTGATCATGTCGGCCCGCTCGTCGGCGACGTAGAGGTACTCACCGGCGAAAGCGAAGTGCCGGGGCCACTCGCCGCCCGTGTCGACCTCCGCCACCAGCTCCGGCAGGCCGTCGGCCACCGAGAAGACCGCCACGGTGCCGACACCCCGGTTCCCGACGTAGAGAAAGCGGCCGTCCGGCCCGACGGCCACCTCCGAGGGCTGCACGTGGCCCGGTCGCTCGCTGGCGTCCACCCGGCCGCGCTGGTGGAGCGCGCCGTCGGCAGTCAGGTCATACGCGGTGACCATGCCGTCCAGCTCGCCGACCAGCCAGCAGCGCCGCCCGTCGGGGTGCCGGGCCAGATGCCGCGGCCCCGCCCCGGGCTGCGTTCGCACCCGTGGGGCCCGGGGCACCAGCCGACCCGAGGCGGCGTCGAGGTCGTACCGGTAGATCGAGTCGGTGCCCAGGTCGACGGCGAGCAGCGGACCGCCCGCCGGGTCCGGCGACACCATGTGGCAGTGCGCCCGGTCCTGGCGTTCGGGATCCGCGCCGTGCCCCTCGTGCCGGACCAGGTCACTGCGCTCCCCAGGCACCCCGTCGGCGTCGAGGGGGAAGACCGCCACGCTGCCACCGCCGTAGTTCGCCACGAACAGGTGTCGCCCGTCCGGGGCGACCGCCAGGTGGCACGGCTCGGCGCCCCCGGTCGGGACGACGGCGAGCGGGGTCAGGTCGCCGTCCGGGGCGACCCGGAAGGCACTGACCTCCCCCTCGGGCAGCTCGTTGACGGCGTAGAGCACCGGCAGCGCCGGGTGCCGGACGAGGAACGACGGCGACGCGGTGACCGCGGCCGTACCCAGCGGGGTCAGCTCACCCGAGGCCGGATCCCGACGGACGGCGACGATGCCCTCGGCCCGCCCGCCGCTCTCCGCCGTGTAGCCACCGATGTGGACGATCGTGCCCTGACCGGTCACCGGAACCACCCTCCGCCGACTCCTCCGTTGATCCAACCAGAGGCTTCCCGGGAAGCCGGCCGCTTAGCCGTCTTTTCCCGGACCAATTCGACGGCCGCCGGCCGGCGCGCGACGATTCGCCGGATCAGGCCACCGGCACCGGCTCGCCCCGCTGCCGGGCGACGTGTTCGACGAGCGTGATCAGCAGCAGCTTCCCGGACTGCCGGTCCCGGGCGTCGCAGAGCACCAGCGGCACGTCCGGGTCGAGATCCAGCGCGTCGCGCACCGACTCGAGGCTGAACCGGCGGGACCCTTCGAAGCAGTTGACCCCGACCACGAACGGAATGTTGCGCTGCTCGAAGTAGTCGATCGAGGGGAAGCAGTCGGCCAGCCGGCGGGTGTCGGCGAGCACGACCGCACCGAGGGCGCCGAAGGCCAGCTCGTCCCAGAGGAACCAGAACCGGTCCTGGCCGGGGGCACCGAAGAGGTAGACCTGCAGGTCCTCGTTGATGGTGATCCGGCCGAAGTCCATCGCGACCGTGGTGGTCGACTTCTGCTCCACGCCGGAGACGTCGTCGGTGCCGATCCCGGCCCCGGTCAGGATCTCCTCGGTCTGCAGCGGACGGACCTCACTCAACGCCCCCACCAGCGTCGTCTTGCCCACCCCGAAGCCACCGGCGATGAGGATCTTCAGGGCGAGGGGGATGCGCGGGACACTCCTCTGCCGGTCAGAGCGCACGGAGTCCACTGACCACCGCCTTGAGGATGCTGTCGTCGGGCAGGTACGCCGTGGCACGCGGCTCGTGCACCGCCACGAGCCCCCGGGCGAGCAGGTCGCCGAGGAGCACCCGAACCACGCCGACGGCGAGGTCGAGTTCCGCGGCGAGGTCCGCCACCGCGACCGGTCGGCGGGCCAGCTCCACCAGGCGCCGGTGCTCCGGCTGCAGCCCGGGCCGGCCGGTGGGGTCGGCCCCCGGAGCGGCGAGCACGAACGCCACCAGGTCGAAGCCCTCCACCGCGGGCCGGACGCGGCCGCCGGTGAGGGTGTACGGGCGGACCACCGGACCGGCCTCGCCGTCCAGCCAGTCGTGCTGGGGCCCCGGCGACTCAGCGCGCATCGCCGGCACCCGACGTCCGGGCCGGGGCGCTGAGGTTCGCACCGACCCGGATGACCAGCATCGCCATCTCGTACGCCACCAGGCCGATGTCGGCGTCGGCGTCGCTGACCACGGCCAGGCAGGCACCCTGCCCGGCGGCGGTCACGAAGAGGTACGCGGACTCCATCTCCACCACGGTCTGCCGGACCGGTCCGGCGGCGAGGTGCCCGGCTGCCCCCGTCGCCAGGCTGGAGAAGCCGGAGGCCAGGGCACAGAGGTGCTCGGCGTCGGTGCGGCTCAGCTCGGTGGAGGCCCCCAGCATGAGCCCGTCGGCCGACAGCACCACCGCCTGCCGGGCGGCCGGCACCCGCTCCACCAGCTCGTCGAGCAACCAGTCGAGATCGGCGTTCTGCCTTGTCGTGTGCACCACTAGGCGTCCCTCTCAGTTGCGGTCAGGGGTTCGGAAGCCTGCACCGGCTCCGGTGGGGTGGGCTCGGCCGCCTGGTCCGGGGTGGCGGGGGCACCGGGCCCGGCCGCCGCCCGCTCCTCCGTCGCACCCCGGGCACCGTCACGACGACCGCGGGCGGTGCCGGCCTGCAGGGCGGCCATCCGCCGGCGTATCTCCTCCGGTG
>JBARAE010000635.1:0-3928 GCA_049791715.1 Micromonospora sp. | reverse complement strand
CCTCGACGGCGTCGCCGGCGAGGTCCGCTCCGCCGGCCATCTGGGAGCGGCCGGCGTTGTGGACGCAGACGAACAGGACGCTGGGCTTGTCGCTCATGGGATTCCTCCGTGCAGTGCGAGGGCCGGTTGACCGGCGCGTCCTCGGGGTCGAGGGCGAGGTGGTGATCCGGGTTGCTGTTGCGGTCGACGGTGCGGTAGCGGCCGGGGTCGTGGCGGCGGTTGACAAAGACGTGGTCAGGCTGAGCCGTGCTGGTATCGCGTGGGTGCGGTGTCATGGACGGCGGCCGACGGCGGCATCCTCGTCGGTGGGGACGACAACCTGGTCGGCGGCAGCGCCCGCGTCGGGGTAGAGGGCGGCGAGCAGGCCGACACCGACGGCGAGGCCGACAAGCTGGGCCTGGACGAAGCCCGGCACCGAGGTGGGGGCGATCCCGGCGAAGGTGTCGGTGAACGCGCGGCCGATGGTGACCGCCGGATTGGCGAACGAGGTCGACGAGGTGAACCAGTACGCCGCGCCGATGTAGGCGCCGACGGCGGCGGGGGCGACGAGGGCGCGGCCGGAGCGGGCGAGAGCGAAGATCAGCAGGACCAGTCCAGCCGTGGCGACGGCCTCGCCCAGCCACAGGTGGCCGGCGGTGCGGTCCTTGCCGGAGAAGTCAACGGCGGCCAGGTCGAACATCAGGTTCGCCAGCACCGCTCCAGCGATCCCGCCCAACACCTGGGCCACGACGTAGCCGCCCAGGTCGCGGGCGGGGAGGCCGGTGCCGGCACGGCGGCCGAGGAACCAGTCGGCGGCGGATACGACCGGATTGAAATGAGCCCCGGAGACCGGTCCGAAGATCAGGATCAGTGCGGCGAGCGCGAAGACGGTGGCGGTGGAGTTCTCCAAAAGCTGGAGACCCACATCGCCGGGGGAGAGGGTGGTGGCCATCATGCCGGAGCCGACCACCGGCGGCCGCTACAAGTGGCTGCTGGAGCCGCTGCGGCACGCCTGCCGCAATCAGCTCTGCGGCTGTTGCCCCTGCGGTCCTACCAGCCGCGCCGTGACCTGCCTCAGTGGCTGGCTGCTGTTGACGATCTTCTTCATCCGTTGCCACGCCGCTCGGGCCGAAGATCCGCCCAGCACGCCGCCCGGACCCCCACCGCCGCCAGCCGCCGCCCCGCTATTCTGAGCCAGTTGCTGGGTGGTCTGCCCGAGCTGTTGACCGACCTGCTGGGTGGCCTGCTGCAGCGTCTGCGACAGCGGCCCATTGGGCCCCAGCGCCTCCTGCGCCGTCTGCCCGACGTGGTCGAGCGTCCGCGCGAGCGGCCCCTGCGGCCCGAGCACCTGCTGAGCCGTCTGCCCGACCTGGTGCACGGCGGTGTCCACGGTCTTCACCAGCGACTCGATGATCTGCGGGTTGCGCTCGATGGTGCGGAGGGCGCTGTCGAGAATGCCGCGGACCTCCTCGAGCCGAACCTCGAGCATCGCCTCGGTCTCGACGCCCTTGATGTCGATCTTCACCGTGCCAAGATGCGCCTGAACGCCCACGTCGAGCTGGAGCAGGCTACCCAGCCGGGCTCGCAGTGAGACGGAGGCGTCCAGGTTGTCGACCTCGACGTAGATCTGTTCGACCTTGACCTGCGGAAGCTGGAGGACGACGTCCGGATCTGACATCGTCTTGCTGCTGTGCCCGCCAGCCGGCTGGGGAAGGCCCTGCTCACCACGCTGCGGGACGGCCGGGCCTTTGCCGCGGTCAGCATCCGTCGGGGCGCCGGCAGGACCGAGGTTCTGGCCCCGACCGGCGATTTCCGCGCCCTCCTCGGCGTCGCGCTGCCGATCGACCTGCTCGCGCGGTTGCGCAGGCAACCCCCGTGCGCCGGTGTTTCGGCTCTCCGGTTCGGCCATCCCGCACTCCTCGGGCCTCGCCTAGCATGCGGACCGGATGGAGCCCACCATCGTATGTGGCTCCGATCCTCGGCCCACCCCCTCGGACCGGGTCGCGGTCTACCCGTGCGCCGACGCATCAAACCGTTCAGGGGTGCGGCCGAGGAGACGGCGGATCAGCTGCGCCGGAAAGCGAGGGGCGAGCAGGCGAGCACCTGCTCCCACCCGTGCCCGCGCTCACGACGATCCCCCGCGTATCCACCCATCAGATGGGAGTAGCCGTAGATGCCGGCCGGGGAGTGGCCCATCGCCACCTCGGCCATCGCGGCATTCGGGTTGGAGTTCTCGCAGATGGAGTACAGGCCCCGTTGACAGGACATGCAGTTGCCGCAGGCGATCGGGAAGCCGACCACCACGCGGTCGCCGATGCTCAGCCCGTCCCGTACGCCGGGGCCAGCTCCACGATCTCGCCCATGAATTCGTGCCCGAGGATGTCGCCCTTCTTCATTGCCGGGATGAAGCCGTCGAGCAGGTGCAGGTCGGAGCCGCAGATCGCCGCCGAGCTCACCCGCACGACGGCGTCCCGAGGGTTGAGGATCTGCGGGTCGGAAACGTCTTCGACGGCCACGTTGTTCGGGGCGATCCAGCAGTTGGCTTTCGGTGCGGAACACGCCCTTGGTGGTGGCGCGGACCTGCTGGTTGAAGATGAACTCCATGTTGTCGGGGCGGCCGATGTCGAGGTTGTCGGTGGCGAGGGCTTCGAAAGAGGCACGGGCGTGGCGGGGGGCGGTGAACACGATGGTCTTGGCGACCTCGATCTGCCGCATGGAGATGTCCCACCAGTAGCCAGCGGCCCGATCGGCGGCGGTGAACGGTAGCGGCAGGCGGGCCCACCAGCGTTCGGCGAACACGGTGACGGTGCCGGGGCCGAGCCGGTCACAGACGGCTTGCAAACCGGTGGGGTCGTCGCAGGCGGCGAAGCCGTTGGGCCCGCGCGATCCTCGACCGCGCCGGGCTGCCCCAGGCCCAGATCGTGGCGAGCGGCAGCCTGGACGAAGACGTGATCGCCGCGCTCGTGGCCCAGGGGGCGCCGATCGACGCGTACGGCGTCGGCACTCCGCATGGGCGTCTCATACGACGCGCCGTCCCTGGACAGCGCGTACAAGCTGGTGGCGGCCGGTGGCCCGCAGGCTGGCCGACCGACGCCACTGACCGCCACCGTCAGCCCGGCGCCCACCGCCCTCCACCGCCGGATCGCCGAGCGGGTGGCGCCGACCTCGACCAGCGCCGTCCGCCGAAACGGTCGGTGACGCTACAACATCTCCAGCGGTTGCGGGCCGGCCGGCGGCGGGAACGCCGTGTCGAGTGCCGCCACGTCCTCCTCAGCCAGATGTAGGTCGCGCGCTTCCGCGTTCTCCCGGGTGTGTTCGGGATTGGACGATCGGGGGATGGCCGCAACCATCTCCTGCCGCAGCAGCCAGGCCAGCGCGACCTGAGCGGGCGTGGCCCCGTGCCGGGCGGCGACCTCCGCGACCTGGGGGTGGCCGAGCAGTCGGCCCTGCTCGATCGGCGAGTACGCCATCACCGGGATTCGGTGCTCGCGTAGCCACGGCAGCAGGTCGTACTCGGGACCGCGGCGGGTGAGGTTGTACAGGATCTGATTGGTCGCGCAGGAGTTCCCGCCCGCCTCGAGTAGCTCCGTCATGTCGGAAAGATCGAAGTTGCTCACGCCCCACTGCCCGATGTCACCGGCGTCGACGAGTTCGGCGAACGCCTCGATCGTCTCCGCGAGTGGATGCGTGCCGCGCCAGTGCAGCAGGTAGAGGTCGATGTGGTCGACCCCGAGTCGTTGTAGGCTGCGGCGGCAAGCCTCCACGGTTCCCCGTCGGCTGGCGTTGGACGGCAGCACCTTGTCGACCAGAAAGACGTCGGTGCGTCGTCCGATGATCGCCTCGCCGACGAGTTCCTCGGAAGCGCCGTCACCGTACATCTCCGCAGTGTCGATCATGGTCATACCCAGGTCGAGCCCGGTGCGTAGGGCGGCTATCTCGTCCCGCCGCC
>JBARAE010000634.1:0-4793 GCA_049791715.1 Micromonospora sp. | reverse complement strand
GTCGACGCGTCCGGCCGGGCCAGGTGCGCGGCGACGAACTCACGCGCCGGGTCGCCCTCGGCGAGCCACGCCGGGTTGAGCACGCGGGCCAGCCCGGCCGCGTCCCGGTCGAAGAAGGCCTTCGCGTACGTCTCGAGCGCCTGCTCCCGGTCCACGCCGGCGAGCGGCGGGTACCAGTGGTAGCCGCCGAGGATCTCGTCCGCGCCCTGGCCGGACTGGACCACCTTGACGTGCCGGGCGACCTCCTGGCTGAGCAGGTAGAACGCTACGCAGTCGTGGCTGACCATCGGTTCGCTCATCGCGGCGACGGCCGCCTCCAGCGGCGGCAGCAGGTCGCCGGTGGGCACCTTGATCTGGTGGTGGTCGGTGCCGAACGTCTTCGCGATCAGGTCGGAGTAGACGAACTCGTCGCCCTCCCGGCCACCGACCGCGTCGAAGCCGATGGAGAAGGTGGAGAGGCCGGTCTGGCCCTCGCCGGCGAGGAGCGCGACGACCAGGCTGGAGTCCAGGCCGCCGGAGAGCAGCACGCCGACCGGCACGTCGGCGACCATCCGGCGGCGTACCGCGGTGGTCAGCGACTCCAGCAGCGCGTCCTGCCAGTCCCGCTCGGACCAGTCGGCCCGCTCGCCGGCGCGGGTGAACGCCGGGTCCCAGTACACCCGCTCCCGGGTGGAGCCGTCCGGTTCGTAGACCCGGACGGTGGCCGGGGGCAGCTTGCTGACGCCGCGCAGGATGGTCCGCGGCGGCGGAACGATGCTGTGGAAGCTCAGGTAGTGGGCGAGCGCGACCCGGTCGATGGTGGTGTCGACGCCGCCGCCGGCCAGCAGGGCGGGCAGGGTGCTGGCGAAGCGGACCACCCCGGGGCTCTCGGCCAGGTAGAGCGGCTTGATGCCGAGCCGGTCCCGGGCCAGCACCAGCCGGCCGGTGTCCCGCTCGGTGATCGCCACGGCGAACATGCCGATCAGGTGGTCGACGAAGTCGAGCCCCCACTCGGCGTACGCCTTGACCACGACCTCGCTGTCGCCCGAGGAGAAGAAGCGGTGGCCCTTGGCCTGCAGCTCCTCGCGCAGCTCTCGGTAGTTGTAGATGCAGCCGTTGAAGACCCCGGTGAGGCCGGATGCCGCGTCGACCAGCGGCTGACCGCTCGCGGCGGACAGGTCGATGATCTTCAGGCGGCGGTGCCCGAGGGCGGTCGCTCCTTGCGACCAGACGCCGCTGTCGTCCGGTCCCCGGTCACTCATCGTGGCCGCCATCCGCTCCACCGCCGCGACATCGGCACGTGAACCGTCACGACGGAACTCTCCCGCAAGTCCGCACATGCCGGACCATGCTGCCAGAGGATGTTGCGGTCCGCCTGTTGAGACGATGACAGTCGTGTGACAGGTCGCTACAATGCCCGGCTACGCTTCGTAGCCAACGTGACCCGAGGTGGTTCCTGCACTGGCCCGGACGTATGCCGGAAATGGGTCGGGCCTGTGGTGTGACAAACACCGCAGGCCCGGGAAGCGGACATCAGGTCGATCACCCGGCGGTACGCGCGACGCCGACCGGGCAGCTCAGCCCGTTCGGGCCGTGGTTGCAGTAGCCGCCCGGGTTCTTGGTCGGCGCCAGGTACTGCTGGTGGTAGTCCTCGGCGAAGTAGTAGTCACCGAGCCGGGCGATCTCCGTGGTGATCTCACCCTTGCCGGCCCGCGCCACGATCGGCGCGAACGCGTCCCGGGACGCCTGCGCGATCGCCAACTGCTCGTCCGTGGTGGCGTAGATCCCCGAGCGGTACTGCGTACCGACGTCGTTGCCCTGGCGCATGCCCTGGGTCGGGTCGTGGTTCTCCCAGAAGACCTTGAGGAGGTCCTCGTAGCTGATCTTCGTGGGGTCGTAGACCACCTGGACCACCTCGGCGTGCCCGGTCCTGCCGGAGCAGACCTCCTCGTACGTCGGGTTCGGGGTGACCCCACCCGCGTAGCCGGCCGACGTGGTGACCACGCCCGGCAACGTCCAGAACAGCCGCTCGGCACCCCAGAAACAGCCCATTCCGAAGACGGCGACCTGCGAGCCCTCCGGGAACGGGCCCTTCAGCGAGGACGGGAGCACCTCGTGCCGGTCACTGATCGGCATCGCGATCGGCCGTCCGGGGAGGGCCTGGTCGGGGGTGGGAAGCTCGGCCTTCATGCGGCGAAGGAACACGGTGGGACTCCTCTCGTACCTCTCCCCGCGTGCAACACCGCCGGGCCCCACTTCCTTACCCGCTCCGTCGGTGATCAGCCTGCCGTCGGATGTTCGGTTGTTCGGGACACGCCCGAACAACCGAACCGAACAACAGTCAGCCGAGGGCGGCGCCCACCCCGGACGCGTACGCCTCGGCCTCGGCGTCGTCCGCGTAGCGGGTGCGCGGCCAGAAGAAGCCGCGCAGACCGTCGCCCTTCGTCCGCGGCACCACGTGGGTGTGCAGGTGCGCGACGGACTGCGACACCTTGTTGTTCATGGCCACGAACGTCCCACCGGCGCCCAGACCGCTCTCCACCGCCACCGCAATCCGCTGCACGAGGCCGAAGTAGCCGGCGAGCGCGTCCGCCGGCAGGTCGGCCAGCGTCACCAGGTGGGTACGCGGTACCACCAGCACGTGCCCCTTGAAGACCGGCCGGGTGTCCAGGAACGCCATCCCGTCCGGCTCGTCAGCGACCCGGAACGCCTTGACCTCGCCCGCCACGATCCCGCAGAACACGCACCCGCTCACCGGGCCAGGCTAGTACCGGCTCTGCCCGACCGCCTTCCGGCGCAGTCACGCCTCCTCAGCCGGGACGCGACGGCGGATTTGACGCGCGCCTGGGTTCCACCCGGTGGGACGGGCGGGAGGACTAACGTCTCGGGAATGAGTCACGGCTTCGAGACGCTCGCCATCCACGCCGGCCAGGACCCCGAGGCCCGCACCGGCGCGGTGATCCCACCGATCTACCAGACCAGCACCTACGCCCAGGACGCGGTCGGCGCGCCCCGGCAGGGCTACGAATACAGCCGTTCCGGCAACCCGACCCGCGACGCGCTCCAGGAGTGCCTCGCCGCGCTGGAGGGCGGCCCGGTCGGGCTGACCTTCGCCAGCGGTCTGGCCGCCGAGGACACCCTGCTGCGGACCGTCTGCAAGCCGGGTGACCACGTGGTCATCCCGGACGACGCGTACGGCGGCACCTACCGGCTCTTCGCCCGGGTCGCCGAGCGGTGGGGGCTGGACTACACCCCGGCCCGGGTCTCCGACCCGGACGCGGTGCGGGCCGCGATCCGCCCCGGCACCACGCGGATCGTCTGGGTGGAGACGCCGACCAACCCGCTGCTCGGCATCGCGGACATCGCCGCCCTGGCCGGTGTCGCGCACGACGCCGGCGCCCTGCTGGTGGTCGACAACACCTTCGCCTCGCCGTACCTGCAGCAGCCCATCGCGCACGGCGCGGACATCGTGGTCCACTCGACCACCAAGTACGTCGGCGGACACTCCGACGTGGTCGGTGGCGCCCTGATCGCCGCGGACCGGGCCCTCGGTGAGGAGCTGCGCTACCACCAGAACGCGATGGGCGCGGTCAACGGCCCGTTCGACGCCTGGCTCACCCTGCGCGGCATCAAGACCCTCGGCGTACGGATGGACCGGCACTGCGACAACGCCGAGCGGATCGCCGCCTACCTGGACGGGCACGCCAAGGTCGGCCAGGTCATCTACCCGGGCCTGCCCGCACACCCCGGCCACGAGGTGGCCGCGAAGCAGATGCGCCGGTTCGGCGGCATGATCTCGTTCCGCGCCGCCGGTGGCGAGGAGCACGCGGTGGAGATCTGCAACCGGGCCAAGCTCTTCGTGCTCGCCGAGTCGCTCGGGGGCGTGGAGTCCCTGATCGAGCACCCGGGCCGGATGACACACGCAAGTGCTGCGGGCTCGCCGCTTGAAGTTCCCGGCGATCTCGTGCGACTGTCTGTCGGCATCGAGACGGTCGACGACCTGCTCGCCGATTTGGAGCAGGCGCTGGGCTGACCGCTGGCTGGGGAGGGTGGCCGTGCAGGACTTCATGCCAACGACCTGGGTGGGGGCGACGGCCAAGCAGATCGCCCGGGGCGTACGGCGGGGCGACGTCTCCGCCACCCAGGTCGTCGCCGACCACCTGGACCACATCGCCCGGGCCGACGCCGAGCTCGCCGCGTTCCGCACGGTGCGCGGCGGGGAGGCGATCACCGAGGCGGAGAAGGTCGACGAGCAGGAGGACCTGGCCAACCTCCCGCTGGCCGGGGTGCCGATCGCGGTCAAGGAGAACACCCCGGTCGCCGGCCTGCCCACCTGGAACGGGTCGGCCGCCTGTCGTACCCCGGTGGCGGAGGCCGACCACGAGGTGGTCCGGCGGCTGCGGGGCGCGGGTGCGGTGATCCTCGGGGTGACCCGGATGCCCGAGCTCGGCCTGTGGGCGCTGACCGACGACGAGACCGGGGTGACCCGCAACCCCTGGGACCTCCGGCGTACCCCGGGCGGGTCGTCGGGTGGCGCGGCCGCCGCGGTGGCCGCCGGCCTGGTCCCGATGGCGCACGGCAACGACGGCCTCGGGTCCATCCGCATCCCGGCCGCCTGCTGCGGCCTGGTCGGACTCAAGCCGGGCCGCGGCGTCATCCCGTGCCAGCTCGGCGCGGAGGACTGGTTCGGCCTCACCGAGCACGGCGTGCTGACCGGCACGGTGGCCGACGCCGCCGTCGGCTTCTCCGTGCTGGCCGGCCGGCGTCCGGACAAGCTGGTTCCGCCGCAGCGGCTGAGGGTCGGCGTCTCGCTC
>JBARAE010000633.1:0-2538 GCA_049791715.1 Micromonospora sp. | reverse complement strand
CGCTCGCGCCGGCTGCCGTCGTCGGGGGCCGGGCCGGTACGCGGGCCCGGCGGGTAGGCACGGGAGGCGCCGGTCGGCCCCTGACGGGTGTCGTCGACCCACGGGTCACGGCCGGTCTCGGGCGAGGTCGAGGGATACACGCTCCGATCGTGCCAGACCAGGCCGGTCCCGCGGAGGTCACGGTTTCGGCAACGTTAAAACCTGGGCCGCGATCAGGGGCACATCGGGCATAGGCCGTATAGCGCGGCGGTGACGGTCGGACTTTCCGTTAGGCTCAAGCCGTTACCCGCCCGTCAGCGACGCCGGGACCCACGCAAGTTCTCAGCGCCACCCCCAGGGGAGTGCCGCTGGTCGCCCGCGGCCACCCGCCGCTGGGACGGAGGTGATCGTGTGGAGATCCTGCTGCTGGTGACGGCACGCGCAGGCGAACCGTCGGCCGTGCTGCCGGCACTCGACCTGCTGCCGCACTCGGTCCGCACCGCACCCCGGGACGTCCGCACGCTCGTCGCCGGCCCGAGCCCGGACGCGGTCCTGGTGGACGCCCGTTCCGAGCTGAGCGAGGCCCGCGCGACGTGCCGGATGCTGCACGCCACCGGGCTGGGCGTACCGCTGGTCGCGGTGGTCACCGAGGCGGGCCTGATCGCGCTCAACGCCGACTGGGGCGTGGACGACGTGATCCTGGCCGCAGCGGGACCGGCCGAGGTGGAGGCCCGGCTGCGGCTCGCCGTCGGCCGGCTCAGCAACGCGACGGCCGGCGCCGGCGGCTCGATCCGGGCCGGTGAACTGACCATCGACCCCGACACCTACGCGGCGAAGCTCAAGGGACGCCCGCTCGACCTCACCTACAAGGAGTTCGAGCTGCTGAAGTTCCTGGCCCAGCACCCGGGCCGGGTGTTCACCCGGGACCAACTGCTCCGCGAGGTGTGGGGCTACGACTACTTCGGCGGCACCCGGACCGTCGACGTGCACGTCCGACGACTGCGGGCCAAGCTCGGCTCGGAGTACGAGTCGATGATCGGCACCGTGCGGCAGGTGGGCTACAAGTTCGTCGTTCCGCCGTCCCGTTCGCTGCCCGAGTCGGAACACACACCACTGCCGGTCTGACCTGGATCTCCACCCGTTCCCCCTTTCGGGGGCGCCTTTCCCTGTACGCCCTTTTTGCGCGACTCGCGAGCTTTACTCTCGTTGCGGGATTTGCGCAGGAAGGGGCGATGGTGGGCGAGTATCGCGGAGGCAACTACCGGTACGCAGAGCCGTCGTCGCGGTGGGGACCGCTCGCGAACCCCGGCGCATGGGGCGCCGCCGTCGTGACGCTCGTGCTGGCGGCGCTCCTGCTCTCCGCGTACGCCCTCGGCCGGAGCCTGGTCCCCGACCCGCCTCGGCAGCGGCACACCGGCGTCGCGACCGGCGCCACCTCGTCCGAGCCCACCCCCGGCCCGTCCCGCCCCGATCCCACTGGGCCGAGGGCGGAGGCCGACTGGCAGCCGCAGCTCGACCCGGACGGCGACGGCCCCTACGGCAGCCGGATCTCCACCGGCTCGCCCCGGGTGGCGCTCACCTTCGACGACGGACCCGACCTCCGGTACACCCCGCAGGTGCTCGCGCTGCTGCGGCAGTACGGCGTCAAGGCGACCTTCTGTGTGGTGGGCGAGAACGCGGCAGAGCACCCCGACCTCATCCGAGCGATCGTGGCTGAGGGTCACACCCTCTGCAACCACTCCTGGAACCACGACATCGCCCTCGGCAAGCGAGCGGCGACCGTGATCCGGTCGGACCTGCTGCGCACCAACGCCGCCATCCGCGCGGCGGTGCCGAACGCGCGGATCGCGTACTTCCGGCAGCCCGGCGGGGCCTGGACGAACCCGGTCGTGTCGGCCTGCGAGCAGCTCGGGATGACCCCCCTGCACTGGACGGTCGACCCGTCGGACTGGCAGGCCCCCGGCGCCGCGCGGATCACCGCCACGGTGCTCGGCCAGACCGCGCCCGGCTCGATCGTGCTGATGCACGACGCGGGCGGGAACCGGGCGGGCACGGTCCAGGCCCTGCAGCGCCTCCTGCCGGTGCTGATGACGCGGTTCCAGCTCGAGGCGCTGCCCACCGGCACCACGTGACGATCCGGCCGACAGGTCGCCGGGACCGGCTCCCGCCACGGTGACGGGCATCGCGCGACCGGTCGTCGCGTCCGGCATGATCGGCCGGGCCCGGGCCGCTACGGTGACGGGATGAGCAGCACGGAGCCGACCGCCGACCGCGTCTCCCGCGTCGACCGGCTGGCACCGGTCGAGGTCGCCGAGGTGCTGGCCCTGGCCCGCACAGCCGGGGACGTCGACGGCGCGGACCCGCTGGACGAGCACGTGCTGCTGCGGCTGCGTGACCCGCAGGCACCCGCCGTGCACCTCACCGCGCGCGCCGCCGACGGCGCCCTCACCGGGTACGCCCACCTCGACATCAGCGAGCCGGCGGCCGGCATCGGCGTGGAGTTGGTGGTGCATCCGACGTACCGGCGGCAGGGCACCGGCCGGGCGCTGGTCCGCGGGG
>JBARAE010000632.1:0-3570 GCA_049791715.1 Micromonospora sp. | reverse complement strand
GGCGTCGGGGTCGGCCAGGAAGCGGCGGACCAGCGCGGCGGCCTCGGCCAGCGCCGGGCGCCGGGCGCCGAGCGGGTCCGCGGGCCACTCGGCGCGCAGCACCACCTCGGTGGTCGGGTTGACCGCGTCCCCGGCCGGCTCCGGCGTCCACGCGTCGACCACGTGCCCCGGCCCACCCAGACAGGCGTCGTGCACCTCCCGCAGGAAGACCGACGGCCCCCGGAACCGCTTGGTCCCCTCCCCCCACCAGTACCCGGAGCAGAGCAGCAGCCGGCGGGGACGGGTCACCGCCACGTACGCCAGCCGGCGTTCCTCCCGCTCGTCGTGAGCCCGCCAGGCGTCGGTGAAGTCCTCCACCGCCCGGGCCACCCCACGCTGGTCCTCGGCGGCGGCCACGCCCAGCTCGGGCAGCCCGTCGGCGTCGCCGCGCAGCGGGAACGGCAGCACGCCCAGCCCGCCGAGCCAGTGGTCGGAGTTGCGGACCGGCCCCGGCCAGACCGCCCGGGTCAACCCGGCGACCGCCACCACGTCCCACTCCAGGCCCTTGGCGGCGTGCGCGGTCAGGATCTGCACCGCCCCCTCCACCACCTCGACCTCGCCCGGGGCGAGCCCGCGTTCCTCGTCCTCGGCCGCGGCGAGGAAGGCGAGGAATCCGGCGAGAGTGGCGCCGGGAGTCTCCCCGCTGAACCGGGCGGCGACGTCGCCGAGCGCGTCCAGGTGGCCCCGGGCCAGCCCGGCGTCGCCGGTGCCGTCCCGCCCGGCCCGGACCGCCACCTCGACGTCCAGGCCAATGGTCCGCTCGATGTCCGCGATCAGCTCCGGCAGCGACTGGTCCAGCCGGTAGCGCAGCAGCGCCAGCTCCATCCCGTACGCGCGCAGCCGGGCGTACCCCTCCGCCGAGTACGCCTGCGCCGGCCCCAGGTCCGCCAGGGCCTCCACCAGCGTCGCCTCGTCGAGCACGTCGACGGTGATCTCCGGCTCGTCGTCGCCGACGAGCTGACGCCGCGACCGGGCAATCGAACGGGCCCGCCGGTGCAGGGCGACCAGATCCCGCGGCCCGATCCGCCAGCGCGCCCCGGTGAGCAGCCGCAGCAGCGCCGCCCCGTCGGTCGGGTCGGCGAGCACCCGCAGCGTGCAGACGACGTCGCGGACCTCCGGAGTGTCCAGCAGCCCGCCCAGCCCGACCACCTCGACGGGCAGGCCGCGAGCGCGCAGCGCCGACTCGATCGCCGGGATCTGGCTGCGCAGCCGGACCAGCACGGCGGTGGTGGGACGCAGCGGCACCGGGATGTGCTCGGGCAGCGACTCCGGCATCCGGGCCGCCCCGCGCCAGGCGGCGAGCACGCTCTCGGCGATCCACTCGGCCTCGTCGGCGTACGTCTCCAACAGCGCGCAGTGCACCGTGCCGCCGGCCGCGCCGCGCGGGGTGCGATGCGGGATCGGCTCCCGGACGCTGAGGGCCGCGCGCAGCTCGGGGACCTGAGCGCCGGCGGCCCGCAGCGGGGTGGCCAGCGCGTTCGCCACGCCGAGGATCTCCGGGCGGTTACGCCAGCTGGTGGTCAGGCTGAGCACCTCGGCCGGAGTGCCGTCGGTACGGGCGAACTCGGCGGGGAACCGGTCCAGGGTGCCGGCGCTGGCCCCTCGCCAGCCGTAGATGGACTGGCAGGGATCTCCGACGGCGGTGACCGGGTGACCGCCGCCGAACAGCGCGTTGAGGAGCACCACCTGGGCATGGCTGGTGTCCTGGTACTCGTCGAGCAGCACCACCCGGAAGCGGTCCCGCTCGATGACGCCGACACCGGGATGGTCCCGGGCCACCCGGGCGGCCCGGGCGAGCTGGTCGGCGAAGTCCATCGCCTCGAAGTCCTCCTTGCGCCGAGCGTACGCGCGGACCAGCGGAAGCAGCTTCAGCCGGGTCCGCTGGAGCTGCAGCGCCTTGCGGACGTCGGCGTACACCCGGCCCGGGCGGGACTGCACCTCGGCGAAGAACCGGCCCGTCCACGCGGCCAGCTCGTCCGGGTCGACGAGGTGCTCGTCCAGCTCACCGGCGAGGGCGAGCACCGCGTCCGTGATGGTGCTGGGCATCCGGTCCACCTCGGACATGTCGCCGTCGTAGTTGCGCACCAACAGGTCGACGAGCTGCCAGCGGGACGCCTCGGTGAGCAGCCGGGTGGAGGGCTCGTACCCGGCGCGCAGGCCGTGCTCGGTGACGATCCGGCCGGCGTACGAGTGGTAGGTGGAGACGGTCGGCTCGCCCGCGAGGGGGTCGTCGTGCGGGTCGCGGCCCTGCCGCCCCAACCGCCGAATGAGCTGGTCGAGCCGGGTACGCACCCGGTGCGCCAGCTCGCCGGCCGCCTTGCGGGTGAACGTGAGACCGAGGATCTGCTCCGGCCGGACGTACTGGTTGGCGACCAGCCAGACCACCCGGGCCGCCATCGTCTCGGTCTTGCCGGAGCCGGCGCCCGCGACGACCAGCAGCGGTTCCACCGGGGCGGCGATGATCGCGGCCTGCTCGCGGGTGGGCGCCGGCAGGCGCAACAGCTTCGCCAGCTCGACCGGGGTGTAGCGGGGCCCGGAGTCCGGCGTGCGGGGCGCCGGCGCGGCGGTGCTGAACAGGGTCGGCTGGGTCACGGCGCCGTCCTCGTTCGCGGGGCTCGCACGCTCACTCCTCGCCCTCCCGGGTGTTCCGGGTGGTCGGCGGCTCGACGACCTGACGCCCCTGGCCGGACACCGGGCAGCTCGTCCGTACCGGGCAGACCCGGCACTTCGAGTTGGCGACCGCGGCGAAGGTGGCGGCGGCCATCGTATCGGCGGTCCGCCGGACCAGCGCCGTCGCCCAGCCCGCCTCGGGGCCCTCCCCGGCCGCGGCCTGGGTCTGCTCCCTGGCGTCCTTGGCGGACGTGCCGAGCTGCACCAGGGCGGCCCCGCCGGGCTCGTCGCCGAACTCGGCGAACGCCCCCGCCTCGACCGCCGCCTGGTACGCCCCGAGCTGTGGATGCTCGGCGACCTCCCGCTCGGTCACCGCGGTCGACTTGCCGGTCTTCAGGTCGATGACCACGAGCCGGCCGTCGGCGTCCACCTCCAGCCGGTCCACCCGCCCGGTCAGTTCGACCGGCCGCTGCGGGTCGTCCAGGCGGACCGCGAACTCGTGCTCGATGGCGAGCAGCCGGCGCGGGTTGCCCGCGAGCCAGCGCAGCAGCTTGTCCACCATGGCCTCGGCGCGGGCCCGTTCGGGGCCGACCATCCAGCGGGCGGCCAACTCGATGGCGTCGAACCGGGCGGAGACGTACTCCAGCAGGGCGGTACGGTCGACGCTGGCGTCCTCGGCGAGCATCGCGGCGGCGTGCACCAGGTTGCCGACGCCCTGGGCGGCGCTGGCCGGGCCGCTGCCGCCGTGCCGTTCCAGCAGCCAGCGCAGGCTGCAGCGGAGCGCGCTCTCCATCGCGGACGGGGTGACCCGGACCGGCTCGCCCTCCTCCACCAGCGGCCGGTCGTCGGAGAGGCCGCGCAACCCCCACCAGTCGTCGGGGTGGGCGCCGGGCACCCCGGCGGCGGCCAGCCGGGCCAGCT
>JBARAE010000631.1:0-4838 GCA_049791715.1 Micromonospora sp. | reverse complement strand
GGCCAGCGGGAATCGGGCCGCGTCGATCGCGGCCCGCAGGCCGGCGAGCGCGGCGGACAGGCCGTCCCCGGTGGTGCCGGGCGGAGCCTCCCCGGCGTCCGGCGGACCGGTGCGGGCTGCGACGGCGGGCGCGCCGGACTGGGTGGCGGGATCGCCGTGCGTCGTCACCGCTAAAGCGTGCCCGACCGATGCAAGGGAAGACAACCGGACGGTAATAACGGTCGGGTTGCGTCGGGTGGACTCAACCTCGACTTGCGGTTTGCCAGGCGCGTGGCACTATTGAGTCAAGTTCACTCAACTTGTGGTGTGGTCGCTGCGGGCGACCCACCGGGCAGGCCTCTGACCTGCTCACCGTTATGAAGCGAGGAAGCGAACATGGCACGTGCGGTCGGCATCGACCTCGGCACGACGAACTCCTGCGTCAGCGTTCTCGAGGGCGGTGAGCCCACCGTCATCGCCAACGCTGAGGGCTCGCGCACGACCCCCTCGATCGTCGCGTTCGCCCGCAATGGCGAGGTGCTCGTCGGTGAGGTCGCCAAGCGCCAGGCGGTCACCAACCCGGACCGGACCATCCGCTCGGTCAAGCGGGAGATCGGCACCAACTGGACCGTCGACATCGACGGCAAGAAGTACACCCCGCAGGAGATCTCGGCCCGGACGCTGATGAAGCTCAAGCGGGACGCCGAGGCGTACCTGGGCGAGCAGATCACCGACGCGGTGATCACCGTCCCCGCCTACTTCAACGATGGCCAGCGCCAGGCCACCAAGGAGGCCGGCGAGATCGCCGGCTTCAACGTGCTGCGGATCGTGAACGAGCCGACCGCGGCGGCCCTGGCGTACGGGCTGGACAAGGGCTCCAAGGAGCAGACCGTCCTGGTCTTCGACCTGGGTGGCGGCACCTTCGACGTCTCCCTGCTGGAGCTCGCCGAGGGCGTCATCGAGGTCAAGTCCACCAGCGGTGACAACCACCTCGGTGGTGACGACTGGGACCAGCGGATCATCGACCACCTGGTGAAGACCTTCCGTGGTGAGCACGGCATCGACCTGTCCCAGGACAAGATGGCGATGCAGCGGCTCAAGGAGGCCGCCGAGAAGGCGAAGATCGAGCTCTCCGCCGCCACCACCACGAACATCAACCTGCCGTACATCACCGCCGGTTCGGCGGGCCCGCTGCACCTGGACGTGACGCTCAGCCGCGCCGAGTTCCAGCGGATGACGCAGGACCTGCTGGACCGCTGCAAGGGCCCGTTCGAGCAGGCCGTGAAGGACGCCGGGATCAAGGTCTCCGACGTCGACCACGTGATCCTGGTCGGCGGCTCCACCCGGATGCCGGCCGTCACCGACCTGGTCAAGCAGCTCACCGGCAAGGAGCCGAACAAGGGCGTCAACCCGGACGAGGTCGTCGCCGTCGGCGCCGCGCTGCAGGCCGGTGTGCTCAAGGGCGAGGTCAAGGACGTCCTGCTGCTCGACGTGACCCCGCTGAGCCTGGGCATCGAGACCAAGGGCGGCATCTTCACCAAGCTGATCGAGCGCAACACCACCATCCCGACCAAGCGCTCCGAGGTCTTCACCACGGCGGACGACAACCAGCCGTCGGTGCTGATCCAGGTCTTCCAGGGCGAGCGGGAGATCGCGGCCTACAACAAGAAGCTCGGCACCTTCGAGCTGACCGGCCTTCCGCCGGCGCCGCGCGGTGTGCCCCAGATCGAGGTCACGTTCGACATCGACGCCAACGGCATCGTGAACGTGCACGCCAAGGACCTGGGCACCGGCAAGGAGCAGAAGATGACGATCACCGGCGGCTCCTCGCTGCCGAAGGACGACATCGAGCGGATGCGCCGGGACGCAGAGGAGCACGCCGAGGAGGACAAGCGTCGGCGCGACGAGGCGGAGACGCGCAACCTGGCCGAGGCGCTCCAGTGGCAGACCGAGAAGTTCCTCGCCGAGAGCGGTGACAAGCTCCCCAGCGAGAACCGCGACCAGCTCAACGAGGCCCTCGGCGAGCTGCGGAGCGCACTCGGCGGCCAGGACATCGAGAAGATCAAGGCCGCCCACGAGCGGCTCGCGCAGGTCTCCCAGCAGGCGGGTTCGCTGCTCTACTCGCAGCAGCAGGGCGAGCAGGGTGCCCCGGGTGCGGCCGGGCCGGGCGCCGGTGCGACCGGTGGCCCGCAGGCCGGTGGCGGCGACGACGTGGTCGACGCGGAGATCGTGGACGAGGACAAGAAGTGACGTTCCGCCCCGGACACGTATCTCACGGCAGAGGGATGAGGTAACCGCATGACGGAGAAGCCACGAGCCGCCGACCCGGACTCCACCGGGTCGGCGCCGGGTGGCTCCGCGACCGCCGGGCAGGCCGCCGGCGACGAGCCGCGGGTCGTCATCCGTGACAAGCGCAAGATCGGCAAGACCGGGGAGCAGCCGGTGAGCAGCGACACGTCAGCCGCCGACGCCGCGGCCGACGCGCCCGCCGAGGGGCTGGTCGAGGAGGCCGAGGTCGTCGTCGACGAGATTGAGGTCGAGGCCGAGGACCAGGTCTCCGGCCCGCCGGTGGTCGACGCCCCGGCCCAGGCGGCCGAGGAGGTGGCCCCGACGGCTGCGCCGCTCGGCGCCGAGCTGGAGGCGCTCCGGGCCGAGCTGGACGAGCGAACCCGGGACCTGCAGCGGTTGTCGGCGGAGTACGCCAACTACCGCAAGCGGGTGGACCGGGACCGCAGCCTGGTCCAGGAGCAGGCGACCGGTTCCGTGCTGGCCGCGCTGCTGCCGATCCTGGACGACCTGGACCGGGCCCGGGAACACGGGGACCTGGTCGGGCCGTTCGGCGCAGTGGCCGAGCAGCTCACCACGGCGCTGGGCAAGTTCGGCCTGACCGCGTTCGGCGAGCAGGGCGACCCGTTCGACCCGACCCGGCACGAGGCGGTGGCCCACCAGACCTCCGCCGACGTGACGGAACCGACCTGCGTGCAGGTCATGCGTCGGGGTTACCAGCTCGGCGAGCGGCTGCTGCGGCCGGCTCTGGTCGCGGTCGCCGACCCGGAGTAGTGCAGACCCGTGACGTCCCGCCCGCCCCGACCGGGCGGGCGGGACGACCGGGATACGTCCCGAGGAAGGGGGTGGACCGGTGAGTTCCAAGGACTGGATCGAGAAGGACTACTACGCCGTACTGGGCGTGGAGAAGTCCGCCTCCTCCGACGACATCAAGAAGGCGTACCGGAAGCTGGCCCGGGAATCCCACCCGGACCACAACCCCGGTGACCCGAAGGCCGAGGAGCGGTTCAAGGCCGTCTCCGAGGCGTACGCGGTGCTCGGCGACGAGAAGAAGCGCCGCGAGTACGACGAGATGCGCTCGCTGTTCGGCTCGGGTGCGTTCCGGCGCAACGCCCGCGCCGGGGGTCAGCCGGGTGGCATGCCGTTCGACGTCTCCGACCTCTTCGGCGGCGCGGCCGGCGGCGGCACCGACACCCGGTTCGGTGGGGGTGGCTTCACCGACCTGTTCAGCTCGATCTTCTCGGGCGGCGCCGGGGCCGGCGGGCCGGCCCGTCCCCGCGGCCCGGCCCGTGGCCGGGACGTCGAGACCCAGGTCGCGCTGGACTTCTCCGACGCGGTACGCGGGGTGACCGTCCCGCTGACGCTGCGCGCTCCGGGCGTCTGCGACATCTGCCACGGCAGTGGGGCGAAGCCCGGCACTCAGCCGGTGACCTGCCCGGTCTGCCACGGCGCCGGGGTGACCACCCGCAACCAGGGGTCGTTCAGCTTCTCCGAGCCCTGCCGGAACTGCCAGGGCGTGGGCACGGTCGTCGAGGAGAAGTGCCCGGAGTGCCACGGCACCGGCGGGGTCACCAAGACCCGCACCCTGAACGTCCGCTTCCCCGCCGGGGTGGCCGACGGCCAGCGGATCCGGTTGGCGGGCCGGGGCGAGCCGGGCGAGCGGGGCGGCCCGGCGGGCGACCTCTTCGTGCAGGTGAAGGTCCGCCCGGACGAGCTGTTCGGGCGCACCGGGGACGATCTCACCCTGACCGTCCCGATCACCTTCCCGGAGGCGGTGCTCGGCACCGACCTGCGGGTGCCGACCCTGGACGGAACGGTGACCCTGCGGGTGCCACCGGGTACGCCCAGCGGCCGGGTGCTGCGGGCCCGGGGGAAGGGCGTGGTGCGCAAGGACGGTCAGGCCGGTGACCTGCTGGTCACCCTCGACGTGGTGGTGCCGGCGAAGGTGTCGGACGAGGCGCGGGCGGCGCTGGAGGCGTACGCGGAGCAGACCCCGCCCGCCGCGCGGGAACATCTCGACGCGCGGGTGCGTCGGTTCAGTTGACCGGTGGAAAGGCTGCGGAGGTGAGCGGGGATGTCGGAGGAGTTCGTCGGCTCGGGTGACCCTGCCTACGAAGCCAAGGTGCTGATGATCTCGGTCGCGGCGCGGATGGCGGGGATGCACCCGCAGACCCTGCGCCAGTACGACCGGCTGGGCCTCGTGCAGGCCGGCCGCGCGGCCGGTGGCGGCCGCCGGTACAGCGTCCGGGACGTGGTGCTGCTCCGCGAGGTGCAGCGGCTCAGTCAGGACGACGGCATCAACCTCGCCGGGGTCAAACGGATCATCGGGCTGGAGCAGCTGCTGGAGCAGGCGCAGCAGCGGGTGGCGCGGCTGGAGGCGGAGCTGGACGCTGCGTACCGCCGGATCGCGGAGCTGGAGTCGCTGGGCGGCTTTTCGCGCGGCGATCTGGTGCCGACCAACCGCACCTCGACGGCGCTGGTCGTCTGGCGGCCCCGCCGCACCCCGGATCGCTGATCCACCGAGACCGAGCCACGACGGCCCGGTCCGCGCCGGCGGAAATCCGGCGCGGACC